>NZ_JACLZC010000055.1 GCF_016901735.1 Pseudoflavonifractor phocaeensis
TTTTCGGAACCGCTCTTGCCTTCCGCCGCTCTGTCCCGCTTTTTTCGTGCCCTCTCGTGAAGCGCTCAGATAGAATACCACCTCCGCCCCCGTTTGTCAACACCTTTTTCTCTTTTTCGACCTTCTTTTTTCCTGTGTCCGCCAGCGGTGGAAAAGCCCGTTGCAGGTCCGCGCAAAATGTGATAGTCTAATCCCATCTATACTACTTATATAAAGAAATTGGAGGCGCAGCTCATGCCCATCAAAATACCCGACTCCCTGCCCGCCCGGGCGGTGCTGGAGAGCGAAAATATCTTCGTCATGACCGAGTACCGGGCCATGCATCAGGATATCCGGCCCCTGAATGTGCTGATCCTTAATCTGATGCCCACCAAGATCGTCACCGAGACCCAGATCCTCCGCAAGCTGTCCAATACCCCCCTTCAGATCCAGGTGGAGCTGCTGCAAACCAGCAGCTATGTCTCCCGCCATACCGACGAGCACCATCTCGACTCCTTTTATACCACCTTTGACCAGGTGAAGGACCGGAAATTCGACGGTATGATTATCACCGGCGCGCCGGTGGAAAACATGGAATTCGATGAGGTGGACTACTGGCCGGAGCTGTGCGAGATCATGGCCTGGAGCAAGACTCACGTCCATTCCACCCTGCACATCTGCTGGGGCGCCCAGGCTGGTCTCTTCTTCCATCACGGGATTCAAAAACGCTCCCTGTCCAAAAAGCTGTTCGGCGTCTACGAACACCGGGTCCTGAAACCCTCCTCCCCCCTCTTCCGGGGGTTTGACGACGTTTTCTATGCCCCCCACTCCCGCTATACCGAGGTCTGGGAGCAGGATGTCCGGGCCACGCCCAATCTGGAGCTGGTGGCCAACTCCTCCGAGGCCGGGGTGTACGCCGTCAAGACCGAGGACAGCCGGCAGTTCTTTATTATGGGGCATCCTGAATACGATCCCGATACCCTGGCGAAAGAATACTGGCGGGATGTGGACAAGGGCCTGCAAATCGCCGTTCCCGCCCACTACTTCCCAGACAACGACCCCCGCCAGGTGCCCATCGTCCGCTGGCGCAGCGCCGGACAGCTGCTCTATACCAACTGGCTCAACTATTATGTCTACCAGACCACCCCTTACGATCTGAAAAACCTCTGAACGGCATAAAACAGCGGGGCCAGGGCTCCGAAAAGCCGCCGGTCCCGCCGTTGATGTATTCAGTTTCTCTTCGTCACAAACAGGATCACCGCGAACACGATGGCCACCGGGATGGAGAGCGCCAGGCCCAGCAGGAAATTGGCGACAACACAGGCCGCCATGCCGATGAGTCCCATCTGCTGGTTGTTGACGTACCGTCCCACAAAATAGGGAATCAGTCCCACAATGGCGCCCGCTACAATGGCGCCAATGAGCGTCGCAATCAAACGTACAAAATCCATACCAAATCCCCCTCTGGTTTTATATGCCGGCGGTGTGTTTCTGCGCCTTGCATGTATAGAGTATAATATCAAAGCCCCGGGCATTCTGCAACCATTTTCCGCTTTGTGCCGGAGGCAGTCTTATTTTGACAAAAGGAGTCCAAACCGCCATGTCAGTGACCTTTGACCAGGTGCGCAACGCACCGGAGATCCGCACCTATATCACCCAGGCCGACGCCTCCCTCATCGCCCTAGGCTTCACCGAGCACAGCTTCGCCCATGTGGGCCGCTGTGCCAAAATCGCCGGCGACCTGCTGGCCGACCTGGGCCATGACCCCCGCTCCGTGGAGCTGTGCCGCATCGCCGCCTTTATGCACGATATCGGCAACGTGGTTAACCGCCACGCCCACGCCATCAGCGGCGCCACCATGGCCTTCCGCATCCTGGACCACATGGGTATGCCCCCCGAGGAGGTGGCCGCCGTCATCACCGCCATCGGCCACCACGACGATTCCACCGCCTTCCCGGTCAACGCCCTGGCCGCCGCCCTCATTCTGGCCGACAAGACCGACGTGCGCCGCAGCCGGGTGCGCAACAAGGACGCTTCCACCTTTGACATCCACGACCGGGTCAACTACGCCGTGGAGCAGTCCAATACCGCCCTGAATCTGGAGGAAAAGACCTTTACCCTGACGCTGACCATCAACACCGAGGTGTGCGCCGTCATGGACTATTTCGAGATCTTTTTGCAGCGGATGGTCCTCTGCCGCAAGGCCGCAGCCCATCTGGGCCTCACCTTCAAGCTGGTCATCAACGGCCTCACCTTGATCTGATTCTCCTTCCCCCCCCCGCGGGCGGACGCACCGGCGTCCGCCCGCTTTTTTTGTTGCCGGATTGTAACTTGCCTTTTATCTACTTCAATTGTAGTATAATAGCAGAAGCACTACAAATGAAGTAATAGGAGGAAGCGCCATGAAGCGACTGCCCGATACGGAACTGGAAGTGATGAAAGCGCTGTGGGCCCTGGGCGGAAGGGCCGCGGCCCGCTCGGAGCTGGAAACGGCCCTGGACGGCAAGGGCTGGGCGGCCAATACGGTCAACACCTATTTGACCCGTCTGGCGGAAAAGGGGTTCGTCTCCTGCGCAAAACAGGGGCGAAGCAACTACTATACCCCCTTGATCTCTCAGGCGGATTACCTGGCCTTTGAAAGCCGCGCTACCCTGGACCGGCTGTTCGGCAGTTCCCTAAAGGGCTTTGTGGCGGCGCTGGCCGGTTCCGGCCGGCTGAAGGGATCTGAGCTGGAAGAACTTCAGGACTACCTGGAGGAGCTGAAAGCGCGGGGGGAGGGCTGAAATGGAAGCCCTTCTCTTGTCGCTGGCTGAGGTCACCCTGTCCACAGGGGCGGTCATCCTGCTTCTTTGGCTCCTCACCCCTCTGCTGGCCCGGCACTATCCCGCCCGCTGGCGGTGCTGGGCCTGGCTGGCGGTGTCGGTCCGGCTGCTGATCCCCCTCAATTTCTCCCTTCCCCAGGCGCCGGTGCGGCTCTCTCCGCCCGCCGTCCACACCGCCGTGCCGCTGCCGTCCCAGGGGGACACGGCCCACGAAGCCGCTCCTTCTCCCTCGCCGCTTCCTTCGGCGTCCCTTTTGGGGGAAACTCCGTCCATCCCGGTTCAAAGCACCCCTATGTCCGCCCCTTCCCCCCAGTCCCTTCTCTCTCTCCTGTGGCTGGCGGGAATGTTCCTTTTTCTGGCCTGGCATTTGGCGGGGTGGCTGCGGTTTTGGGCCTATCTGCGCCGATGGGCGGGCCCCTGCGGAGATCCCCACGTCCACGAGGCGCTGAAGGACGCCGCCGCCGCCCTCAAGATGAGGCGCGTCCCGCCCCTGCTCTCCTGCCCCGGTCTCAGTACCCCCATGCTGGCCGGACTTTTCCGCCCGGTCCTCCTGCTTCCCGTCGGACCGGAGGGCTGGGACAAGGACGCCCTCCCCCTGATGCTCCGCCATGAGTGCTGCCACTACCGGCGTCACGATCTCTGGTTCAAGGGGCTCTTGCTGCTGGTCAACGCCGTCCACTGGTTCAATCCCCTGGTGTGGCTCATGCGTTACGCCGCGGACCGGGATCTGGAGCAGGCCTGCGACCAGCAGGTTTTGCAGGGCCTCTCTCAGGCGGACCGGGTCCGCTATGGGCATCTCATCGTGGACGCCGTCCGCCGTACATCTGAAAGGAGGTTCCCATGAACGCCCCCAAAACCTGGTTTTCCACCGCCTTTTCCCCCTCGCTCCGCGCTCAAAAAGCCCGGCTGCGCAATCTCTTCACCCGGCCGGGCAAACAGGGCCTGCCCGCGCTGGTCCTCTGTCTGGCCGTGGTGATCCTGTGCGGCGCGCTGGTCTCCTGTCGGGAGGAGCCGGAGACGCCCGTGGCGGCGGAGGACCCCGCCCAGCAGGCCCTTCTGACGCTGCGGCAGGATCTGAATTTCCCGCAAAGCTGCGATTCCCAGTACTGGGAGGAGGAGGACGTCCCTTACTTTCTCTTCGCCGCCCATGAGGAGGACCCCGCCTCCTGGCGGGCCGGGCTCTTGTCCTTTGACGGGACGGCGTGGACCTGGCTGTGGCCGGGCGACCCGGACGGCGCGGAATACGGGGAATTCTGGTCCTCCTTTGGGATTGACCGGAAAATCACGCTGCTGGATGGGGGCGGGGCGGTGCTGTTCTGCCGGTCTCAGGGGGAAAGCGACGCCTGGACGCCGGTACAAACCCTCTCCTTCCGGGGGCCGGAGGGCAGCCGCTCGGTGACCAGCGTGCTCACCTTTTCCGGCAATTATCTGGCGGACGATCCGCCCCCGGCGGCTGTGACCTTGGCGGACCTGAACGCGGCCCCCGACCGGCGCGGCGGCTTTCCCCCGGAAGGGGGCGACGGTCCCTTCCTGCTGGATCAGGCGGAGGAATACCGGCTCTATGGCTACGGAAATGGGCTGATTTTGCGCCGGGACGACGCATTTTCCTACTTTCCCTTTGTCTGGCGGTCGCCCCTTGACGTCCGCCCCCAGCTCTGGCCGGGGGACTGGAACGGGGACGGGACGGAGGACGTGGCCATCTGGACCCACGCGGGCACCGGTACGGGGGTGTCGGTGGACTCCCTCTTTTTGGTGGACCTGTCCGCCGCGCCCTGGACCTGGCAGAGCCCCGATCTGACCACCCTCTCCGGCCTGCCGCAGGCGGGCTATGTGGACGGCGGCTCCTCCCTGCTGGTGTCCGTGGGCACCGGCTCCTCCCTGCTCCTCTCCCTGGACCAGTTTTCCCTTACAGCCTTTGAGGCTGAGGAAGTCAGCAGCGGGAATTACCTCTCCTACACCCAGAGCGACGGGGGACTGCACGTGACCTTTACCTGCGCTCTGGGCTCTCCCGGGTCCCAGGAGCCGGCCTTTCTCCTCACCGCCGACGTGGCGGAGCAGGACGGGCGTTGGGTGTGCGTCCGTCCCCGGCTGGCCGCGCTGCCCGCTCCCTGACCGCAAAATCGGCAGTAAAAAACGCACGGCTCCCTCTTTTTCATGGGGGCCGTGCGTTTTACGGTCTTGTTTACTGTTCCAGCCGGGCGGCGATCACTCTGGCCACCTTGACGCCGGAGGCGCCGGCCTGGGCCAGACCGCGGGTGACGCCGGCGCCGTCGCCGATGGCGAAGAAGCCGGGCAGGGCGGTCTCCAGCTCGCCGGAGAGGGCCAGGCGGGCGGAGTAGAATTTCACCTCCGCGCCGTAGAGGAGGGTGTCATAGTTGGCGGTACCGGGGGCGATCTTGTCCAGCTGATAGATCATCTCGATGATGTCGTCCAGCTGCCGCTTGGGCAGGGCCAGGGACAGGTCGCCGGGCACGGCGGCGGTGAGGGTGGGCCGGGTAAAGGACTTGGCCAGCCGGTGGGGGTTGGTGCGGATGCCCTTCACCAGGTCGCCGAAGCGCTGGACCAGCACGCCGCCGGCCAGCATGTTGGACAGGGAGGCGATGTGCTTGCCGTAGCGGTAGGGCTCGTTGAAGGGCTCGGTGAACCGGTTGGAAACCAGCAGAGCAAAGTTGGTGTTCTCACTGCGGAGGGCTGGGTCGGAATAGGAGTGGCCGTTGACGGTGTTGATGCCCTCCACATTCTCGGCCACCACATGGCCGTAGGGGTTCATGCAGAAGGTGCGCACCTGGTCGCCGTACTGCTTGGTGCGGTAGACCAGCTTGGACTCATAGACCACATCGGTGATGTGCTCAAAGACCTGGGCGGGCAGCTCCACCCGGACGCCGATGTCCACCTGGTTGTTGAGAAGCTCCAGGCCCAGGGCCTTGCACTGGTTGGAAAACCACTCCGCGCCCGACCGGCCGGGGCCGGCAATGAGCCAGGTACATTCCACCGTGTCCCCCTTGCCGGTGACCAGGCGGTAGCCGTCCCCGGGGGCCTCGATCTTGTCCACGGTGGTGTGGAAACGGAATTCGGCGTAATTTTTCAGGGTCTCGTAGATGCTCTGGAGAATTTTGAGGTTGTTCTCGGTGCCCAGATGCTTGCACCGGGCCTGGAGGAGGTGGAGGTCATGCTCCAGGGCCTTTTTCTCCAGGGCCTTGGCCTCGGGGGTGGCGGTGGAGTAGACCTCGGTGGTGGCCCCGTGCCTGACGTTGATGGAGTCCACATAGTCGATGAGGTCCATGACCTCCCGGCCGTCCATAAAGTCGGTGAGCCAGCCGCCGAAGGCGGTGGTAAAGTTATATTTGCCGTCGGAAAAAGCGCCCGCGCCGCCAAAGCCGCACATGGTGTCGCACACCTTGCAGTGGATGCACTCCTTCACCTTTCCGGCCACGATGGGGCAGCTGCGGGTATAAATATCCGCCCCCTGGTCCAGGATCAGCACCTTCAGCTGGGGACAAAGGCGCATGAGCTCATATCCGGCAAAAATTCCGGCCTCGCCGCAGCCGATGATGGCAACGTCATATCTTGTGTTCATGTGCGTTCGCTCACTTTACAACATATTTGGAAGGAGTTAGACACACCTTTCCAATTTGATATTATACCAAAAGGTCTAGTTTTTGACAACAGTTATCCCCTGTCTAATAAAAAAATTTTTAGACAGCTCACCAAATTTCCCCTGCGTTTCATAAAATGCTTGACAAATAAAGTTTACAATTGTAATCTTATAATAGACTACAACAGTAAACTTTAGGAGGTCGCTATGTGTACTGGTGCCGAAAAGATTCAGGACGCCGAGCTGGAGGTCATGAAGGTCCTGTGGAGCTTGCCCCAGCCGGTTTCTCTGGCGGAGCTGCGCCGCATTCTGTCCGCCCGGTGCGGCTGGGAGGACTCCACCGTCAAGACCCTGCTGCGCCGTCTGTGTGAGAAGGGAGCGGTCCGGCTGGAGCGCCGGGGGATGTACCGGGCGGTCATCACCCAGGCAGAGTACAGACGGTGGTCCGCCCGCCATCTGGTCAACAAGGTGTTCAACGGGAGCGCCAAGAAGCTGGTGGCCTCCCTGCTGTCCGACGGACAGCTCAGCGAGGCGGAGATTGCCGAGCTGTCCGCCCTGTTGCATGAGGAGGAGTCCACATGAAAGAGATTTTGCTCACCCTGTTCTCCCTCACCTTGTCCGGCTCCCTACTGTGTGTATTCCTTCTGCTGCTGCGTCCCGTGATTCAAAATCGGGCGCCAAAGGCTTTTTCCTATTACCTCTGGCTGGCGGTGCTCCTTCGCTTCCTGGTCCCCTTGGGCTACGGCGTCTCTCTGCCCCAGCCCCCTCAGCCCGCCCGGGAGATAGTCCAACAGGAGACCTCCCTTTCTGACCGGCAGGACCGGGGGGACACACAGACTGCCCCCATCGTCTCACCGTCGGAAACGGTCACGGTAAAACCGCCGGAAACGGCACAGCCCTCCGTTCCGGCATTCTCCCTCCCCGGCGTGCTTGTTTTCCTGTTGCTGACGGTGGGGGCGGGCTTTTTCCTCTGGCACCTGGCCGCCTACATCCGCTTTTCCCGCCGGGTCCGGGCCTCTCTCGCCCCGCCAGTTGCGGAGGCCCTGGCCCTGTTTGAGCAGATGAGCCACGGCCGGGTGCGCCTGGCCCAGAGCGGCCAGGTGGACGCCCCCATGCTGCTGGGGGTCCTGCGTCCGGTGATCGTCCTGCCCCGGGACGGGCCGTCCCTCCATCCCCAGGCCCTGTCCGCCGCCCTCCGCCATGAGCTGACCCATGCCCGGCGGTGGGACATCTGCTACAAATGGCTGGTGGTGCTGGTGACCAGCCTCCACTGGTTCAACCCCCTGGTCCACTGGATGGGGCGGCGCATCGCCCTGGACTGCGAGCTGTCCTGTGACGAGGCGGTCATCCGCTCTATGGAGCCCACCCAGCGAATGGCCTATGGGGATCTGCTGCTGATGCTGGCCGCCCAGCCCAAGAAAGCCGCCCCCTGGATGGCCGCCCCCCTTTGTCAGGAGGGAAAGCGGCTGAAAGCACGGCTGCTGGGGATCAAGGGCTACCGCAGGCCGGGTAAGGCCGCAATCTGTCTCACGCTGGTGCTGGGGCTGGCGGTTGCCTGCTGCGCCTGCGGGATGGTGGACCTGCGCCAGCCGCAGACCCAGCCGTCCCCCGACCCGGAGCCCGCCGCCGAAACCGACCCCTACGCCTCCCTGCTGGACCGGTATGAGGACGCCCTGTCACTGAGTTGGGAGATGTCGGAATATCGTTTGGAACACTGGCCGGATCTGCCCAATATCCTGATTAACCCCTACTGGTACTGGCAGCCGGAGGACCCCACGGAGCGCCTGCTGGACCGGGTCGGCTATGTCCGCCGGGACCTGGACGGGGACGGCTCGGAGGAGCTGCTGCTGGGCTGGGTGGGCAACGACATCTGGAATCTGGACCAGGGCTATGTCTTTGCCATCTACACCCTGGTGGACGGCCGGCCTGTCCTGGCGGTGGAGGGCTGGGAGCGGAGTCTCTATGTGGTGCGGGAGGACAACATCCTCTGCCACAGCGGCTCCAGCGGCGCCGGGCAGACGACGTGGAGCCAGTACCGCTTCGACCCCTCGGCGGAGGGCTATTTGGTAATCCTGGATCAGGTGTCCCAGCCGGAGGACGGCGACGAAGCCTGGACCATTGGGGAAGGCTGGATGGCGTCCGGCGTCTCCCTCCCCTACACCCCCTTTGCAGGCAGCGGGGTGCGTGCCTATCAGGACGTCCTGCTGGGCAAGACCTCCTTCCTCTATGTGGACGGCTCCTCCCAGGCCCGCTCCATCCTTCTCTCGGAGGTCCCCGCTCTCTTCAGTCCTTACAGCTCCTATGCCGCCGTATCCGAGTTTGCCGTCCTGGACCTGGACGGCGACGGAAAGCAGGAGGTGGTCCTCCAGGTCACCGACGTGGCCAATGACATGGGTGGTTATCTCATCCTTCATCAGGACGGGGATGAGGTCTACGGCTATCCCAGCGGCCGGCGCACCTTCTGGGCGCTGAAAACCGACGGTACCTTCACCTACTCCAGCTCCACCGGCATGGAGGAGGGCGTGGCCGCCGTCCGTTTTGAGGCGGAAGGGCTTGTCATGGACAAGCAGGTCATCTGGGCCACCGAAGACTGGGAGGCTATCACCTACGAGGTGGAGCAGCAGCCCGTCTCCCAGACCCAGTACGAGGCCGCCATAGCGGCCCAGGCCCAAAAGCCGGACGCGGTCTGGTATGAGCTGAACGAAGCCAACATCCAGCAGCTGACTGCATAAACAGCGCCCCTGGGCGGCCTCACAGCTGCCCAGGGGTCTATTATCTATTACTTGACACCGGTTCAGGCCGTGGGCACAGGCGTGGAGACGGTCTCCTCCGCCGGGGTCCACACCTCCAGGTCAATGCCGGTATAGTACCATTTCAGGATCTCCTCATAGGTGCTGCCCTCTTTTGCCATGGCGTTGGCGCCGTACTGGCTCATGCCCACCCCGTGGCCGTAGCCGGTGACGGAGAAGGTAAACTGTCCATCCTCCTGGGTGACGGTAAAGGAGGTGGACCGAAGCCCGAAGAGGGTGCGCAGCTCGGCGCCGCTGAGGGTGACCCCGCCCACCACGATGGACTCCACCCCGCCGGCGGAGTTGGGGGTAATCTCCCCCAGCCAGCCGGAGGGATCGCCGGACAGATCGGCCTCCGGATGGGCCTCCAGAACGGCGGTTTTGACCTCTTCCGCCGTCAGGGTGACGGTGGTATGATAGTTGGGCACCTCCTCGCCTTCGGGACTCTCCACCCCCGTCAGGTAGGGCACGCTGTTGCCCCACACCTCCACCGCATCCACCGTCTGTCCGGCGGCGGAGGAGAAAAACACCGCGTCGATGGGCTGCCCGTCGTAGAGGGCCACCACTCCGTCGGTACCGGCCACGGCGTTCTGGATGCGGGCAGTGTAGACCTGGGCGTCCGCGCCCCAGTTGGCCTGGGCGCTTTCGGGAGAAATAAAGGCCTGGCAGCAGGTGTGGTCGGTGCAGACGTCGGCCTCGGGGTGGTTGGCGCTGCCGTAGGTCATCTTGCGCAGGGCGTAGGTACGGGCCGCCACCGCCTGGGCCTTCAGGGCCTCCACCTCAAAGGAGGCGGGCATCTCGGCGGCCACCACGCTCCAGAGGTAATCCCCCATGGTCATGGTCTCCACCGTGCCGTCCTCCCGGAGCACCCGCAGGGTCCAGGCGCTGTCCACCGGTCCGTTGGGGGCCGGCGTGGCCACCGTCCGGTCAATGGGGAGGACCTCCTCGGCCTCGCTGCCCCGCAGCAGCAAAAAGGGGAGCAAAAAGAGCAAAAAGAGCAGAAGCAGCGCCACCGCTACCACTTGTTTCATGGAAAACCTCCCATATCCAACGTGTTCCGGTGGGAATTGATTGACCGGACCCGGTTCTTATGGTACACTATATCAGATATACTTTATAAGACTAGCTTATTAAAGGAGCGAACCGCCATGTCTGATACCTCCATGGACTTTATCGAGAGTCTATGCGGCGAATACCGCAGGAATAACCACATCGATCCGGAATACTACGAGCGCTGGGGGGTCAAACGCGGCCTGCGCAACGCCGACGGCACCGGCGTGCTGGCCGGTGTGACCCAGATCGGCAACGTGCTGGGCTATTACGTCCAGGACGGCGAACGCTATCCCATGGACGGTCAGCTCATCTACCAGGGCATCGATGTGCGGGAGCTGATCGACGGCTTTATGACGGAGGGCCGCTTCGGCTTTGAGGAGACGGCCTATCTCCTGCTGCTGGGCCGTCTGCCCACCCGGGAGCAGCTGGACCAGTTCCGCCAGATGATCAGCGACCATCAGGCCCTCCCCCCCATGTTCACCGAGGATGTGATTTTGCGGGTGCCCAGTCCCGACGTGATGAACAAGCTGAGCCGTTCCATCCTCTCCCTCTACTCCTACGACCCCAACCCGGACGACCTGTCCCTCTCCAACCAGCTGCGCCAGTCGGTGGAGCTCATCGCCCGGGTGCCGGTCATCGTGGCCCACGCCTTCGCGGCCAAGCGCCACTACTATAATGACGAGAGCCTCTACCTCCACCGGCCCCAGCCCGGCCTGGGTCTGGCGGAAAACTTCCTCTACTCGGTGCGCCACGATAACCGCTACACCCAGCAGGAGGCCCGGCTGCTGGATCTGTGCCTGGTGCTCCACGCCGAGCACGGCGGCGGCAACAACTCCGCCTTTTCCTGCCGGGTGCTCTCCTCCTCCGGCACCGACATCTACTCGGCCATCTCCGCCTCGGTGGGCGCGCTGAAGGGTCCCCGCCACGGCGGCGCCAACAAAAAGGTCATGGAGATGTTCGGCTATCTGAAGGAGGGTGTCAACGACTGGAAGGACGACGACGAGATCGCCGCCTTCCTGGCCCGCATCCTCCGCCGGGAGGCGGGCGACGGCTCGGGGCTCATCTACGGCATGGGCCACGCCATTTACACCCTTTCCGATCCCCGCGCGGTGCTCCTCAAGCGCTTTGCCCGGGAGCTGGCCGAGACCAAGGGCATGATGGATCAATTCCAGCTTTTGGAGTCGGTGGAACGGCTGACCCCCCAGGTGCTCCGCTCGGTCCGGGGGGAGAAAAAGGTGGTGTGCGCCAACGTGGACCTCTATTCCGGCCTGGTGTACCAGATGATGGGCATTCCCATGGAGCTCTACACCCCCCTCTTTGCCGCGGCCAGAGTAGCGGGCTGGTGTGCCCACCGCATCGAGGAGGTCACCTCCCCGGCCAACCGGATCATCCGCCCGGCCTACAAGGCCGTGGCGCCCCTGCGTCCCTTCGTACCGCTGGCCCAGCGGGTGTAAGTCAAAAGAGCCAGTACATCCGCTCCGTGGACAGGTCCATCCCCAGCCCCCGATGGAGGGCCAGCGAGGGCCGGTTATCGGCCATGATCTGGGAAAACGGGGTGCGTCCCTGCTCCAAAGCCAGGGCGATCCCTCCGGCCAGCAGCATTCTTCCCACGCCCCGCCGCCGGAAAGGGGGCAGCACCTCCAGCATCCCCAGGCTGCCCTCCAGGTGGACGCCGATGAACCCGGCCAGCTCCCCCTCCACAAAGGCGCCCAGCATCCCCTGCCGGATGGACTGCCGGATCTCCTCCAGGTTGCCGTAATGCTGGCTGTACCGGTCATAGACCGTCTGGGTCCATTCCTCTCCCAGCCGCTTCAGCGTCCCCCCAAAGGGCGGGACCTGGGGCGGCTCTTTTGCCGTCCACACCGCCTGGACGCAGACTTGCAGCTGCGTCAGCCCCAGCCGCCGGCGGAGAAGGCGGCAGGTCACGGCGTCATGACAGGTGACCAGCGTTCCCGCCGGCGGAACATGTGCCGCGGTCTCCTCCTCCCCGCCGGGGGCCAGGCACACCGCCATATAGGCGCCGCTCCGGGCCTCCCACAGCACCGCGCCCTCCGCTCCGTTCCACACAAGCCGGGTCTCCGGCCGGTCCAGGGCGGTCAGCAGGTCGGCATACCTCACCGGCTCCGCCGCCAGTCGTTCTCTTATCCGCATAACGCCTCCTGCACCAGCGGCAGGGAAATGACAAAGCTGGTATACCGGCCGTTGCTCTCGGCCCGGATGGTCCCCCCATGGCGCTCCACAATCTCCTTGGCAATGGCAAGGCCCAGACCGGCTCCGCCCGTGCGGGTGGAGCGGGCCGCGTCCAGCCGGTAAAATTTCTCAAAGATCCGGGCCAGCTCTCCCTCCGGGATTTCCAGGCCCTCGTTGGACAGGATCACCTCCGCCATGTCCCCCTCCCGCCGGGCGGAGATGCGCACCTCTCCCCCCGCCACGCTGTAATGGATGGCGTTGCGCAGCACATTGTCAAAAACCCGGGCCAGTCCCTCCGGGTCGCCCTTCACCACCAACCCCTGCTCCAGCTGTGTGACGCAGCAAAGGCCCTTTTCCCCCAGCTGGGGATAGAGCTCGTCGGCCAGCTGCTCCAGCAGCACGGTGAGGCGGATGTTCTGGTATTCCTCCTGCCCGGCGCACAGGTCCATACGGGTGATGTCGAAAAATTCCCCCAGCAGCTCCTCCAGCCGCCGGGCCTTTTCCAGGGCGATGCCGGTAAATTTGGCCCGCTGTTCGGCGCTCAGCTCCGGCTGGTCCCGCAGCAGGGTGAGATAGCCCACCACCGAGGTGAGGGGGGTCTTGAGGTCGTGGGCCAGGAAGGCGGTCAGGTCCTTGCGGCGGCGGGTCATCTCCTCCTGATGTCTTTTCTGCTCCAGAAGGCTTTTCCGGATGGACTCCAGGTCCTGCTCCAGAGGCTGGAGCTCCACGGGCAGGGCGATGGTCCCACCGGTATCCCCGGCGATCTGCCGGGCCGCCTGGGCGATCTCGTCCAGCCAGCGGGTAAAGCGGCCCGTCACCAGGTAGAGGGCAAAAATCATGGTAAAAAACAGGGCGCATACCAGAAAAAACGGTACGTTTTCCACGATATAATGCTGGTAGGCCTCCAACGCCGTCTGCTGGCTCTGGCCGAAGAGGCAGGTGGCCGCCCAGACAAAGAGCCGCTGGGCCAGATTGCCCAGCAGATGGTCCAGCAGCCGCAGCAGCGCCGCCGCCGTCAGGGTGGCCGCCAGCGTGCCCGCCGCCGCCAACAGTACGATTTTGCGTTTCAGCTTTGCATAGCGCATATCCATCCCGCGCCCCTCCTTTTTTGCCGTCCTTCCCATTATAGCGGCAAACGCCGGGAAGAGCAATGGTCCCCCGTCCGCCGGACCAATGGTAAAAAATGCCCCGGACCTTTGAACAGGTCCGGGGCTCCGCTTTTTTGAGGATGGTTATACGCCGCTCTCGCCGTAGTTGGACAGCACCCGGGCGGAGGGGTCGTCCACGTCGCAGCCCTCCCACGCCTTGTTGGGCATCCAGAAGCCGGGCACCATTTCCGCCTGACCGGGGTAGTACCGCTCAAAAAGCGCCCGGTACAGCAGGCTCTCCTTGGTAAAGGGCGTGGCGAAGGAATAGCGCTCCCCGGCCCGTTCCACTTCTTCCGCGGTGCAGCAGTGTTCGGCGTAGTCCTTGAGGTGGTCCACCATGCTGTGCCCCACCGCGTCGCTGAAGGCCGCCTTCTCCCGCCACAGGATATCCTCGGGCAGCCAGCCGCCGCCGGCAAAGGCTTTGCGGAGGAGGTACTTTCCCTTGCCGTAGACGTTGCGCTTTTTCGCCGGGTCGATGGACATGACGTAGCGGACGAAATCCAGGTCGCCGAAGGGCACACGGGCCTCCAGGCTGTTGTCGGCCAGGCACCGGTCGGCCCGGAGCACGTCATAGCAGTGGATCTCCCGGATGCGCTTTTGGGCCTCGGCCTGGAAGGCGGCGGCGGAAGGGGCAAAGTCGGTGTATTTATAACCAAAAAGCTCGTCGGAGATTTCGCCGGTGAGAAGGACCTTGATGTCGGTCTTTTGGCGGATGGCCCGGCAGACCAGATACATCCCGATGCTGGCCCGGATGGTGGTGATGTCGTAGGTGCCCAGGGCCGCCACCACGGTGGGGAGGGCGTCCAGCACGTCCTGCCGGGTCATGATGATCTCGGTATGGTCGGCGCCCAGGTAGTCGGCCACCTCCCGGGCGTATTTGAGGTCGATGGGGTCGGTATCCATGCCGATGGCGAAGGTACGGATGGGCTTTTTCAGCTTGCGGGCGGCAATGGCGCACACCAGGCTGGAGTCCAGACCGCCGGAGAGGAGAAAGCCCAGGGGGGCGTCGGCGTCCAGCCGCTTTTCCACCGCGGCCACCAGCTTTTCCCGGATGTTGGCGGTAACGGTATCCAGGTCGTCGTAGGTGTAGTGCTCCACCTCCCAGGGGGCGGCGTAGCGGACGAACTGCCCGTCCATCCAGTAGTGTCCCGGCGGGAAGGGGAAAATTTTCTTCACCCAGCCCACCAGGTTTTTGGCCTCGCTGGCAAATGCCATGTGTCCGCTCTCCGAGCAGCCGTAAAAGAGGGGCCGGATGCCGATGGGGTCCCGGGCGGCGATGACCTTTCCGGTGGCGGCGTCATACAAAAGACAGGCAAACTCGGCGTCCAGATGGCGGAACATCTCCACACCGTATTCCCGATAGAGGGGCAGCAAAATCTCGCAGTCGCTGCCGCTGCGGAAGGTGTAGCCCTGCTCCTCCAGCTCTTTCTTCACCGTCCGGAAGCCGTACAGCTCTCCGTTGCACGCCGCCCAGCTGCCCTCCCGGGTAAAGGGCTGCATTCCGTCGTCGGTCAGGCCCATGATGGCCAGGCGGTTAAAGCCCAACAGGCCGAAGGGGGTCTCTTCCACCCGGCTGTCGTCGGGGCCGCGGGTGGCGGTCCGGGCCAGATAGCCCGCAAAGGTTTCTTTGGAAATGTCCTTTCCCAGATAGCCCAAAATTCCACACATAAAGCACCGCTCCTTTTTTCGTTCTCAGGAACGAAAAAAGCAGCCATTCGCTCCCCCATTAGGGCGAATTGCTGCCATCCGCGGTGCCACCTAACTTGCCCCGCGCCATTGCGGGACCACTCTTTTTCCTGCGTTCTTGTCAAACGCTCACTCTGTAACGTGAGTACACGGCGCGCCTACTGCCCAAACGGGGTTCGGTCTGCGGCTCGGGAGGGTTTTTTCCGACCGCCGCACGCACGGGGCTCCCACCTGTCCCCCGCTCTCTGTGCCGGCTGCACGGCCGTACTTGGCTCCGTCACTGCCTTTTATGGGGGTTATTTTAGCACCCGTCCCCTCCCTTGTCAAGAGAAAACGGAGCGGGGACAACGCCCCGCTCCGTGCGCCTCAATATCGATTGACCCAATCGGAGATGAGGAAGGTGGGCACCAGCCACATCAGGAGGAAAACCAGCAGGTTGCCCGGGGTCAACGAGGTATAAGACTGCAAAAAGGTGAGATAAAAAGAGAGCAGCAGGCCCAGCGTCGCCCCCAGCACCGCAAACCCCGCCGAGGCGCGCACGCCCCGCCGCAGCCGCTTTCCGCCTACGGCGGCCTCGGTGAAGGGGTCCACGCCGGTGCGGCAGAGGACAGCCGTCAAAATGGCGCTGTGCTCCTGGTTGGGGTCGGAGAGCTCAACGCGGCGCTCAATGGCGGGATATTCCATGTGGTCGGCCGGCAGCTTGAAGCGCTGGCGGAGCATCTCCGGGGTGATGTTGAAGTCCCGGGTGGCCATGACAGGCACCACATGGTTGCGGATCAGCGCGTGGAGGGCGGGCGCCACCGCGCCGTTGAGGGTGTATTTCAGCACGAACAGACCGGCCAGCTCCCCGCCAATGGCGCAGAATACCGCATTTTTCACGTGCATTCCCTGGGGCAGGGGCACGTCCATCAGGTGCATGAAGGAGGCGGTGCCCACCAGGATCTGTTCGCCCCGGATGTCGCCCGACAGACCGCCGCCCTCATAGCAGCAGAAATTGGTGGCCCGGCGGTATACCGTCCCCTGGGCCCGGAGCAGGTCGTGGAAAAGCTTATCCAGCCCGCTGCCCGAGTCCCGGATCAGGGTGGCGGTACTCCCAACCACCCGGTCCACCGAAAAGTCGCCGAAAATCTTGATGCCGTTGAGCTGCACCGTGCCCGGCGGGAAGAGGTCCTCGTCGGAGAGCAGCACGCTGCTGCCGCCGCCGGTGCTGGTGACGCCGTCCCAACCGGCCAGCGCCGCGCCGCTCTTGGCCAGGCGCTGGGCCAACGCCCCCCAGGGGATGCCGTAACACAGGGCGGCGGAGTAGGAAGAGGCGGCCGTCAGGTTGGCCGACAGACACCAGACAAAGTCGTTGGGCCGTTCCCGCCCGATGGAAGAGAGCACCGCGCACAGCAGGCAGCCCACCAGCAGCAGGGGCGCGGCGACATGAAAGATCCGCTGGGCGCCGTCGGAGGCCTGGATCTGCCGTCCGAAGCCCGCCGGCTCCCCCGACCACTTGGCATAGGCGTCCCGTCCGTTCCACTTGCGCTCGTCCAGGGTCACCAGATAGGGGGTGGTCACCGAGGCGGCGGTACGGCAGGCCACCCGCAGCCCCAGCCGCTTGGCGTAATTGCCCCACAGCAGAAAGGTGAGGGCCAGGGCCGACAGGCCGCAGAAGGGATGGCGGACCATCTCGGGGGTCAGCTTGTCCATCAGCAGGGCGTCGGCCAGATTGGCCACACAGGCCAGCGCCACGATGCTGTCCAGCTCCGGCCGCAGGGTAATGAGATGGAGCAGTCCCAGCAGTACCGCGTCCAGGGTCAGCACCATGACCACGCCAAGCATCCCGGCCAGAATCATGCGCTGGAGGGGAAGCTGGTCGGTCAGCACCGGCGGCAGCGGCATACGCAGTCCGGTGGCAAAACTGAGGTAAAGGGCCAGTATACTGATGACCAGGGAGAGGAAGATCCTCCACCGCACGCCACGGACGCCCTTGTCATACCGGCGAAACAGCTCCTGGGGCGACAGGTCGGGAATGGGGGGCGGCTGCCGGCGGCGGCGGACCGGCGGCGCGTCCTCCTCCGGCTCCTCCTGGTCCACGCCGGGGATGTAGCGTTCCGCCTGGCGGACCTCCTCGCTCTCCTCCGTCCCCTCATCTTCAAACATGTGCTCGGCATACTGATCCGCCCGGCGGCGCAGGTCCCCCAGCTTGCGGGCGAAAAAGCCCTCCGCCGCTCTGCTGGGGAAGGGCGTCACCTGTCCGCCGTCCTCCTCCGGCGCCCGGGGCGGCTCCGGCTCCTCCGGCTCGGAGGACGGCTCCTCCGGCTGCGGCGGCTCGCTCTCCCGGCGCAGAAGGCGCAGATACGGCCGGAACGGCTTTTTCTCCTCCGGTTTCTCCTCTTCCTCTTCTTTCTCCGGCTCCGGCGCTTGAGGGGACGCCGCTTCCATTTCTTCCGCTTTTTGCGGCTCTTCCGGCGGCTCCGGTTCTTGCGCCGCCGGCGGCGGAGATGGGGGCCGCTGGTCCTGCTCCGGCTCCATGGGGATGGGCCGGATCTCGTCCGGCTCCTCCTTCTCCCGGTTCAGGGCGTACTCGGCCAAAATCTCCTCTAAGGTAAAGGTGGGCAGCTCGTCCACACCGTCCAGTTCCATTTCCTCGTCCTTGGACATATCGTTTTCTCCTGATTTCGGAAAATTCTTTTTGAAAATATTCAGCCCATCCGCTGACGCACCGCTTCATAGAGCAAAATCGCCGCCGCCGCGCTGGCGTTGAGGGAGTTGAGCTTTCCCTTCATGGGGATGCGGACCTTGAAATCGCAGGTCTCGGCCACCAGGCGGCTCATGCCGCTGCCCTCGGAGCCGATGACGATGGCGGCGGGACCCTTCAGGTCGGCGTCATAGAGGAGCCGGTCCCCGTCGGCGGCGGTACCGAAGATCCACACGCCCTCGTCCTTCAGTTCCTTCAAAAGGGCGGTCAGATTGGCCACCCGGGCCACCGGCACATGGCTCACCGCGCCGGCGGAGGTCTTGGCCACCACGGCGGTGAGGCCGGCGGAGCGCCGCTTGGGGATGATGACGCCGTGGGCGCCGGCACACTCGGCGGTGCGGATAACGGCTCCCAGATTGTGGGGGTCGGAGAGCTCGTCGCACACCACAATGAGGGGGGGCTCGTCCTTCTCCCGGGCGGCGTTCAGGATGTCCTCCACGCTGGCGTACTCCCGCACGGCGGCTAGGGCAATCACGCCCTGGTGGGAGTGGGTGCGGCTCATGTTGTCCAGCTTCCGCCGGTCGCACTCCACGGTCACGATGCCCTTGCTCCGGGCGGTGGAGGCGATGTGGCCCAGGGCGGCGTCGGTCTCCCCCTTGGCCAGGTAGATCTTATCAATGGCCGTGCCGGAGCGCAGCGCCTCAATGACCGCGTTGCGGCCCTCGATGACGCCGTCGGCCACGGCCTCTTCCACGTCCCGGGCGGGACGGCTGTTCTTTTTTTCCTTCATGGATCAATCTCCCTTTGGTTTGGATGTCCCATCCAGTATACCACAACCGCTCCCCGTGAAAAAGGAAAACTTACGGCTCCTTTCCTTTCCAGCCGTCAAAACAACCCAAGAACGGCCCGCGCTTTCACAAAAAGTTTACACCCCGGACTTCCCCCTTCCTTGTAATTTCCCCTCTGATGTGTTATAAATAGTAACGTGTCCACGGGCGGAGGTCTGTTCCGCCCTGTTCTCAATTGTCTGAAATTTTGAAATAAGGAGGGCAGCGTCTTGAAGCCCGATAAACCGCAGGGGCCCAATAAGAGAAATATGATGGGGATTATCTCCATCGTCGTCTGGGCCCTGATCATCACGCTTTTTTTCAACTATCTCGCCTCCATGGCCAGCGACGCCAACACCACCGAAGTGATGTACGGCCAGTTCCAGCAGCTGGTGGAGGAGGACAAGGTATACTATGTGGAGTATAACTCCGGCAAATATACCTTCTACCTCAAGGAGGACGTGGCCGCGGTGGGGCTGGACCCGGAGACCGAGCCGGACCCCACCACCGCCACCAAGCAGGAGCTCGCCGCCTTCAACAGTAAGCTGGAGAAGGCCAAAAGCTACTACTGCGCCCCCGTGGCCGACCCCGACGACACCATGGCCATGCTCAGCGCCAACGGGGTCCATCTCTACGGCACCCCCTATGTGGCTGAGCTCTCCCCCATCATCTCCCTGATCATCTCCTATGTGCTGCCCATGGCCATTATCATGGTCCTTTTCTTCTTCCTGTTCCGCAGCATGGCGGGCAAGATGGGCGGCGGTCTGGGCGGCGTGGGCAAGTCCAACGCCAAGGTCTATGTGGAAAAGAGCACCGGCGTCACCTTCCGGGACGTGGCCGGTCAGGACGAGGCCAAGGAGTCTTTGCAGGAGATCATCGACATCCTGCACAATCCCCAGAAATACACCGAGATCGGCGCCAAGCTCCCCAAGGGCGCTTTGCTGGTGGGCTCTCCCGGTACCGGTAAGACCCTGCTGGCCAAGGCTGTGGCCGGCGAGGCCAACGTCCCCTTCTTTTCCATCTCCGGCTCCGACTTTGTGGAGATGTTCGTGGGCGTGGGCGCTTCCCGTGTCCGCGACCTCTTCAAGGAGGCCAGCAAAATGGCCCCCTGCATCATCTTCATCGACGAGATCGACACCATCGGCAAGTCCCGCGACAACCGCATGGGGGGCAACGATGAGCGGGAGCAGACGCTGAACCAGCTGCTGGCCGAGCTGGACGGCTTCGACCCCACCAAGGGCGTCATCGTCCTGGCCGCCACCAACCGCCCCGAGGTGCTGGACAAGGCCCTGCTCCGTCCCGGCCGCTTCGACCGGCGGATCACGGTGGACCGGCCCAACCTGGCCGGCCGTCTGGCCACCCTCCAGGTCCACACCCGCAACATCCGGCTGGCCGAGGACGTGGATCTGAACAAGATCGCCCAGGCCACCGCCGGCGCGGTGGGCGCGGACCTGGCCAACCTGGTCAACGAGGGTGCGCTGCGGGCCGTCCGGCATGGCCGCCGGGCGGTGAATCAGCACGACCTGCTCACCGCCTTCGAGACGGTCATCGCCGGCGCGGAAAAGAAGGGGACCGTCCTCACCGAGCAGGAAAAAAAGCTCATCGCCTACCACGAGGTGGGCCACGCCCTGGTGGCCGCCAAACAGAAAAATGCCCAGCCGGTGAGCAAGATCACCATCGTCCCCCACACCCAGGGAGCTCTGGGCTACACCATGCAGCTTCCCGAGGAGGAAAAATTCCTCATGACCCGGGAGGACCTTTTTACCGAGATCCGCACCCTTCTGGGCGGACGTTCCGCCGAGGAGGAGGTATTCCAGACCATGACCAGCGGCGCGTCCAACGACATCGAGCGCGCCACCGACCTGGCCCGCAAGATGGTCGCCATGTTCGGTATGAGCGACAAATTCGGCGTCATGGGCCTTGCCACCGTGCAGAATCAGTATCTGGACGGGGGGTACGGTCTCAACTGCGCCCAGGACACCGCCGCCCTCATTGACCAGGAGGTCCAGGCCATTCTGGAGCAGTGTCACCGGGAGGCCCGTCAGATTCTGGCGGACAACCGGGACCAGCTGGACGCGGTGGCCGGCTACCTGCTGAAAAAGGAGACCATCACCGGCGGCGAAATGATGGCCATTCTGGAGGGCAAGGACCCGGCGCTGGCCGACAACTTCGGCGACAACACCGAAAAAGCCGCCCTTTCCGGCGATATCGAACCGCCGGCCCGTCACATCCACATCGTCAGCGAGCCTCCCGCCGTGCCCGGCGAGGAGCAGGAGGCGGAAGCCCCCCAAACGGATGACGATACCCAGCCGCTTTAAGGAGAAAAGGAGGCCGTTCTCATGACCCTGACCACAACCCCTCAGGTAGAGGGGCACACAATCCAGCGTTACTGCGGCGTCGTATTCGGAGAGGTCATCTCCGGCGTGGACATGTTCCGCGACATTGCCGCCGGTTTCCGCAATATCTTCGGCGGACGGAGCGCCGGCTATGAGGACGAGCTCCAGCGGGCCCGGGAGGAAGCCATGGCGGAGATGGCCCAGCGGGCCGAGGCCATGGGGGCCAACGCCGTGGTGGGCATCGACGTGGACTACGAGGTCCTGGGCAGTGACAACGGCATGCTGATGGTCACTGTTTCCGGCACCGCCGTGGTCCTGGACTAAATATCTCCCATAAACATTCAACACCCCGCTGTCATTATGAAGTGACCCCCAAAAGTTAGACAATATTTGAAAGTAAAAATTGTTTAAGCAGCCGAAAGGGCTTGTTGTCTGTGAATTGCAGGCGGCAAGCCCTTCAGCTTTGCCTT
>NZ_JACLZC010000056.1 GCF_016901735.1 Pseudoflavonifractor phocaeensis
GGCTGGCGGTGGGAACGGGGCCGGGAGACGCCGTGGGGCCGGCCGCTTCCCGGGGGGCGCATCCCGCCAGCAGGAGAGCCAGCGCCAGCGCGGTCAGGAGAGGGCGCATATGGCCGCCTCCTCTCCCGCCAGGGCGGCATAGACCCCCTGGGCGATGTCGCCGCAGACGGCATAGACGCCCCATTCGTCCACACTGCCGTCGGCGCCGGTGGAAAACACCACCACGCCGTCCCTGGTCTCCGGGTCGTAGGACAAGAAGCCGTAAAAACCATAGGCCGAGCCGGTGTGGTAGTACAGCCGCGCCCGGCCGTAGACGCCCGCCCGGAGCCGCAGCGGCCTGCACTGAGAAAAGGTGGTCTCCCGGTAGGTAATGGGGGGATCCATGGGGGTCTCCAGATAGTCCACCGCCTGGGGCGAGAGGAGGGCCTGTCCCTCATAGACCCCGTCGTTGGCCAGCAGAGCCGTCAGCCGGGCCAGATCGGCGGCGCTGCACATAAAGCCGCCGGCGAAAAAATTCCCCTTTTCGCCCGGCACGCCGGAACAGACGTACCCCAGCTGCTCCTCCACCGAACGGGTGAGGCTCCCCCCCTGGTAGAGCTGGGCCAGCAGCTCGGTCTGTTCCACGCTGCCCGGCTCAAAGGCGGCGTCGATGCCCATGGGGGCCAGCAGTCCCTCCCCCAGCACCTGGTCCAGGGTGCGGTCCGCCGCCAGCTCCAGGGTCATCCCCAGCACCGAAAATCCATAGTTGTTATACGCCCAGCCCGCCGGGTCGCCGGGGGCCACGGCGCGGTAGCCGCTCCCCTCCAGCCGGCGGCGGGCCGCGCTGCCGCCAAGAGCCGAGAGGCTGCTCGTCTCCGAGAGGGACGAGGTGTGGGTCAGCAGACTGTCCACCGTGACGGGAACATCCGGATAGGCCGGGTTGCAGACGGCGGTGTCCCAATAGACGCCGATGTCCTCCCACGGGTCCACCATCCCCTGGTCCATCAGCAGTGCGGCGCTGAGCCCCACGGCCACCTTGGTCAGCGACGCGGCCCGCAGCTTGTGGCTGTCGGTCATGGGGGTCTCGCCGTACGCCGCCCACCCCCAGGCGCAGCAGTCGGTCACCACGCCGCCGTCGATGACGGCCGCCTGAATGGCCATGGCGTGGTGCGCCTCCCCGCTCCCGGCCACCAGCGCCTCCAGCGTCTCATGGGAGAGGACCGGCTCCGGCGTAGGCGCGGGAGTCGGCGTGGGCGTTGGTACGGGCAGGGCCGCGGAAGCTGCGGGCGTGCGTTCCACCGGACGAACGGCGCCGGACGGTCCGCAGCCGCTGGCCAGACACCCGGCGGCAAGGAGGATCGTTAGACAAAAAACTCTTTTTTTCAAGTTCTTCCCCCCTTTTCCCCCCCTATTTTACCATATGCGCCTCCTGATATGGGTTACGATTCGGTTCCAATCGGGCCGCAAAACCGCGATTGCCCTTTTGCCGAAAATCACATATAATACAAGCTGTATCGAACCTTGCTTTGTAAACCGAAAGAAAGAGGAATACAGCGTATGATCTTCAACGTACTGGCGGTAGGCGACGTGGTGGGCGAGTCCGGGGTGGAATTTCTGTCCCGGCGGCTGCGGTCCCTCAAAAAATGCTATGACATCCACTTCACCGTGGTCAACGGGGAAAACGCCTCCGGCGTGGGCATCCATCCCCGGCAGGCCGACGCCATCTTTGACGCCGGAGCGGATGTCATCACCCTGGGTAACCACACCTGGAACCGGCTGCAAATCGCCGACTATCTGGAGGAAAACCCCTACATCCTCCGCCCGGCCAACTATACCAGCCGGGTGCCCGGCCGGGGCTGGGGGATCTTTGACGGTCCCAGAGGGCTGCGGGTGGGGGTACTGAACCTCATCGGCCGGTGCGAGATGGACTGCAACTTTGACAATCCCTTTACGGTGGCCGACGGCATTCTGCGCAAAAAGGAGGCCGACGTGGTGCTGGTGGACTTCCACGCCGAGGCCACCAGCGAAAAGGGGGCCATGGGCTGGTTTTTGGACGGAAAGGCCCAGGCACTCTGGGGCACCCACACCCACGTCCCCACCGCCGACGCCCAGGTCCTCCCCAAGGGGCTGGGCTTCGTCACCGACCTGGGTATGACCGGTCCGGCCCAGAGCGTGCTGGGCATGGACCCCAAACAGGCCATGAACCGCTTTTTGGGCGGGCTGCCTCAGCGCTTCACCCCGGCGGCGGGTCCCTGCAAGCTCAACGCCGTGTTCTTTTCTATTGATACCGCCAAAAAAGTCTGCCTTTCCGCCGAGCGGGTGGATATCCTGTAAAAAAAGAGATAAGAGATCGGGCGTTTCCCTATCTCTTATCTCTTTTTATCTCTTCTCTCTCACAGCAGGATCACGCCGGCGTCCTGGCAGGCGGCGATGGTGTCCGGGTCCCAGACGCTGGCCTGGACCTCGCCGATGTGGGCCTTGCCCAGCAGGAGCATACAAAGCCGGCTCTGGCCGATGCCGCCGCCGATGGTGAGGGGCAGCTTGCCCTCCAGCAGCAGCTTATGGAAGGTGAGATTCCGCCGGTCATCGCAGCCGGCGGCGGTGAGCTGGCGGTCCAGGGAGGCGGGGCTCACCCGGATGCCCATGGAGGACACCTCAAAGGCGGAACCCAACACCTCATTCCAAACCAGAATGTCGCCGTTCAGGTCCCAGTCGTCATAGTCAGGGGCCCGGCCGTCGTGGGGCTTGCCCGACTTGAGGGGGGCGCCGATGCCCATGAGGAAGGTGGTGGGGTGATCCTTGACCCAGGCGTTCTCCCGCTCCTTGGGGGAGAGGTCCGGCCAGCGGTCCTCCAGCTCCTGGGCGGTGACAAAGGAGACCTCTTCGGAGAGGAGGGGCAGCGCGGTGAGCTGGGGGAACACCGAACGGAGGGTGTGCTGGGTCTCAGCCATGGCCTTGACGATGGTGCGCACCGTCTCTTTCAGATAGTCCACCGTCCGGTCCCGGGGGGCGATGATCTTTTCCCAGTCCCACTGGTCCACATAGACCGAGTGGAGGTTGTCCAGCTCTTCGTCCCGGCGGATGGCGTTCATGTCGGTGTACAGTCCCTCGCCCACCGAGAACTGATAACGGTAGAGGGCCATGCGCTTCCACTTGGCCAGGGAGTGGACCACCTGGGCGTCCCGCTGGGCGGAGGGGATGTCAAAGGACACGGGCCGCTCCACGCCGTTGAGGTCGTCGTTGAGGCCGGTGGCCGCCTCCACGAAGAGGGGGGCCGACACCCGGCGCAGGTGAAGGGCGCCGCCCAGCGTGTCCTCAAAGAGGCGCTTCAAAAGGCCGATGGCCTTTTGGGTATCGTAGAGGTTGAGGCAGGGGGCATAGCCCTGGGGGATGACGGTCTTGAGCATATCAGAAAACTCCTTTGAACCGCGGCACGATTTGGCGCGGCAGTGTGGCACAGTTTTAGAATACGCAATATTATAGCGCAACGCCGGTCCGGTGACAAGTCCCCAGCCCAAAAGAAGAAGCCGCCAAACTTTTTGCCCCGCTCCCCCGTCTATACGTATGGGATGTCCGGACAAGACCCCAAAAGGAGGTGACGCCATGGTCCATGCCCCCACCACCCGCGAGCTCTTGAGCGGTTATATTGTGGAACACCAGGAGGATTTTTACCGCCTGGCTTACAGCTATGTGAAAAACCGGGACGCCGCCCTGGATGTGGTCCAGGAGAGCATTGTCCGCGCCCTTTCCCGGGCCGACTCCCTCCGGGACCCGGACCGGGTAAAAACCTGGTTTTACCGCATTCTGGTCAACGAGAGCATCAATCATTTCCGGCGTTCCAGCCGTCTGGTGCCGCTGGACGTCCTTCCCGCCGAAACCCCCGGCGAGGCGCGGGACGACGCCGCCCGATTGGACCTTTACGATGCCATCGAGCGGCTGAATACCGCCGAGCAGACCATCATCCGCCTGCGCTTTTTCCAGGATATGAAATTGGAGGAGATCGCTCAGGTCACCGGCGTCAACCTCAATACCGTGAAATCCAGGCTCTATCAAAGCTTGCGCAAGCTCAAAGAGATGACAAAGGAGGACTGCAATGATGCATGAATCATGGGAACAGGCCAAAGCCCGTTATGAGGAGATCCCCATCCCGGAGGAGCTTTCCGCCACGGTCCAGGCCGCCCTTCGGACCGGCAGCCGTCAGTCCGCGCGCCGCCGGCGGTGGCTGCGGGGCGGGCTGGCCGGACTGGCCGCCTGTCTCTGCTTCTGCGTGCTGGTCAACTCCACCCCCGCCTTTGCCGCGGCGGTGGCCGACATCCCGGTGCTGGGCATGCTGGCCCGGGTGGTGAGCGTGGAGCAGTATGTGGTGCACGACGCTTACCAGTATATCCAGGTGGATCTGCCCGCCCTGGAAAATACGGGCAATACCGCCCTGGAGCAGCGGATCAACACCGAGATCCGCACCCGCATCCATCAGGTGCTGGACGAGGCCGAGGCCAGAGCCAAGGAGACCCAGGAGGCCTATGTGGCCACCGGCGGCAGCGAGGCCGATTTTATCCCGGTGGACGTGACGGTGGATTATGAGATCAAACGCTCCGACGAGCGCTACCTCTCCTTCCTCCTCTCGGTCTGCGAGGTCAGGGCCAACGCCTATACCCAGCTCTACGCCTACAACATCGACCTGACCACCGGCCGGCAGCTGAGCCTCCCCGACCTGCTGGGACCGGATTACCGCAAAACCATCCGGGACGCCGTCCTGGCCGAGATCGACCGGCGCACCCAGTCCGACCCGGACCAGATGTACTTTGTGGGCTCCGCCGCAGAAGAGAACGATACCGATTGGGCGGACGATCCTTTCTCTGCCGATCCCCAGTTCTATCTCAACAGCGACGGCCAGCTGGTGGTGGTGTATGAGAAATACGCCATCGCCCCGGGCTATATGGGACAGCCCGAATTCGTCATCCCCCTGCCCGAGGGCAGCGACGTATCCGACCTCACCCCATAATCCCCCACTTTCCCGGCGGGTGTGACCCTCTCCACCCGCCGGGAAATTTTTTTGAAAAAACTTTGGATTTCCCTGTTGACAAATGGAGGACCTTCCGCTATAATAACTCTTGCCCTGTTTCCGACAGGTTCGCATGGCGGCATAGCTCAGTTGGCTAGAGCATGCGGTTCATACCCGCAGTGTCCCCGGTTCAAATCCAGGTGCCGCTACCATGAACTTCAGGATGGTTTCTCATCCTGTATCCGGCCCGTTGGTCAAGTGGTTAAGACACCGCCCTTTCACGGCGGTAACACGAGTTCGAGTCTCGTACGGGTCACCATTTTTCCTTTCGGACCGGGCCATATGGAGGCGTAGCTCAGCCGGTAGAGCACTTGCTTCACACGCAAGGGGTCACAGATTCGAGTTCTGTCGTCTCCACCAAACAGAAAGACACGCTGCAAAGCGTGTCTTTTCTTTTTATCCAAACCCCGGAAAGGAGTTTTTTATCATGTCCGAGCCCAAGCGCCGTCCGCCCCTGCGGTGGACCGTGGAGGAGACCGACACCCTCCTCTCCTTCCTGCTCTCCCATGTGACGGGCAAGTCCCGCAACAACATCAAGTCCATCCTCGCCCGGGGCCAGGTGCGGGTGGAGGGCAAGGTGGTCCGTCAGTTCGACAGTCCCCTGGCCGCCGGCATGGTGGTGGAGGCGGTGCTATGGGCCGAGCCCCCCCGGCCGGAGCTCCCCTTCCCCGTGCTGTTCGAGGACCAGGACATCATCGTCATCGACAAGCCCGCCGGGCTCCTCACCATCGCCAACGACAAGGAGAAGGTGCGCACCGCCTACCACATCCTCACCGACTACATGGCCCAGCGGACCAAGGGCGGCCGGGTCTTTGTGGTCCACCGCCTGGACCGGGACACCTCCGGCGTGGTCCTTTTTGCCAAAAACGAGGAGGCCAAGCGGGCCTTCCAGTCCGACTGGGACCAGCGGGTGCGCCGCCGGGGCTACCGGGCCCTGGTGGAGGGCGTGCCCGACCCGGAACAGGGCTATGTAAAATCCTTCCTGCGGGAGACCTCCACCCATCTCATGTACTCCGGCGCGCCGGGCCGGGACGCCAAGGAGGCCATCACCCACTATCGAACGGTCTGTGCCGGCGGCGGCTATGCCCTCATGGACATCGACCTGGAAACCGGGCGGAAAAACCAGATCCGGGTCCATATGTCCGACCTGGGCCACCCCATCGCCGGCGACAAGCAGTATAAGGCCAAGACCAACCCCCTGGGCCGGCTCTGCCTCCACGCCAACGAGCTGCGTCTCATCGACCCCCGGACCGGAGCGGAGCGGTCCTTTGTCTCCAGGGAGCCCGCCCCCTTCCGGCGGCTGTGCCGGACGGGCGGCGCAGGCAAGAAAGGGGTGTAAGCCATGCTGCTTTCGGCGGAAAATATCCAAAAGGGCTACGGCGACCGGGTCATCCTCCACGACGTCTCCTTTTACCTGGAGCGGGGCGACAAGGTGGGGGTGGTGGGCGTCAACGGCACCGGCAAGTCCACCCTGCTGCGCATTCTGGCCGGGGCGGAGGAGCCGGACGGGGGCACGGTGTCTCTGGACCCGGGCGTCCGGCTGGAATACGTGCCTCAGAACCCCGCGCTGAATATGGAGGACACCGTGTTGGAGCTGGTGCTCCGGGGGCTGGGCTCCGACGCCCGGGCCCTGGCCGAGTACGAGGCCAAGACCATCCTCACCCGGCTGGGCCTCCCCCAGTTTGACCGGCCGGTGGGCCGGCTCTCCGGCGGCGAACGGCGGCGGGCAGCCCTGGCGGCGGCGCTGGTGCGGGAGAGCGACGTGCTCATCCTGGACGAGCCCACCAACCATTTGGACGGCGACATGATCCTGTGGCTGGAGGACTGGCTCAAGCGCTTTACCGGGGCGCTGGTGCTGGTCACCCACGACCGTTACTTCCTGGAGCGGGTGGTCAACCACATCGCCGAGGTGGACGGCGGCGCCCTCTACACCTATCCGGGCCATTACGAGACCTTCCTGGCCCGCAAGGCCGCCCGGGAGGAGTCGGCCAAGGCCAGCGAGCGCAAGCGGCAGTCCATTCTGCGGCGGGAATATCAGTGGGTGATGCAGGGCCCCAAGGCCAGAGGCACCAAGAGCAAGGAGCGTCTGGAGCGCTACGAGGCCCTCAGGGAGCAGACCGGCCCGGCCAGCGCCAAAAAGTTGGAGCTCTCCTCCATTTCCAGCCGTCTGGGCCGCAAGACCATTGAGCTCTCCCACGTCTCCAAGGCCCGGGGCGGCCACAGGGTGATTTCCGGCTTTGACTTCTCCCTGCTCCGGGACGACCGGGTGGGCATCGTGGGCCCCAACGGCGCGGGCAAGTCCACTCTGCTGGGCCTGCTGGCCGGCACCCTTGCGCCGGACGACGGCGCCGTCTCGGTGGGTGAGACGGTGAAGGTGGGCTACTTCTCCCAGGAAAATCCCCCCATGGACCCCAATCAGCGCATCATCGACTATGTGCGGGACATCGGCGAGCGCATCGAGACGGCGGACGGCGTCATCACCGCCGGCCAGCTGCTGGAGCAGTTCCTCTTTCCCCCCAGCGTGCAGTGGAGCCCCATCGGCAAGGTGTCCGGCGGCGAGAAGCGGCGGCTCTTCCTCTTGTCCGTTCTGGCCGCCGCCCCCAACGTGCTTTTGCTGGACGAGCCCACCAACGATCTGGACATCGAGACCCTCACCGTACTGGAGGACTATCTGGAGACCTTCCAGGGAGCGGTGGTGGCGGTGTCCCACGACCGGTATTTCCTGGACAAAACGGCCCGGCGGCTCCTGGCGGTGGAGGGCGACGGGACGGTGACTCCGTGGAACGGCAGCTATCAGTCCTATCTGGACCAGCGGGCCCAGAGCCGGCGGCAGAGCGAACGGCCGGAAAAGCCCAAAAAGGAGCCCCAGCCCCCTGCGCCCAAGGTCAAAAAGCGGCTTTCCTACAAGGAGCAGCGGGAGCTGGACGGCATTGAGGACGAGATTCACGCTCTGGAAAGTCAGCTGGCGGAGAATGAGGCCCAGCAAAGCGCCCAGAGCAGCGATTATGTGGCCCTCCAGCAGCTCACCGCCGAGCACGAGGAGCTGGAGACCACATTGGAGGCAAAAATGGAGCGCTGGCTCTATCTCCTCTCTTTTTCCGAAGGAAATTAAAAAACCGAGCCCCGGACCGGCGGTCCGGGGCTCAGCTTATTCCTCCGCTTGGAAAAATCCCTGGAAGAGGAGATAATCCCCCTCCAGCTTGGGCCATAATGGGTAGGAGCCCTGCCGGATGATCCAGTCGATGACCACCCCGCGGAAATGGCGCAGGAGAAAATCCGACGTCCACTCCGGCGTCCGGCCGGGGATGCGGACCCCCTCCGCCCACAGGGCCTCCAGACAGGACTGCATGGCCCGGTGGGTGTACCGGCTTGGGTCGATGGACTGCCAGTCCGGTTCACTCAGGCGGTGCTGGTAGTATTGCCCCACCAGCTCCCAGCCCTGCTCCTCCATAAAGGCGGCGTAGTGGCGCAGCAGAGCCAGCAGACGCTGGGCCGGTTCCTCGTCCCGATGGGCCTCCATGGCCTTTTCCAGATAGCGGTCCAGAGGTCCGAAGCCCCGCAGCAGCATCTCCTCCTTGGAGCGGAAATGATGGTAAAACGCGCCGGTGGTGATCCCGGCCTGGCGGCAGATGTCCCGCACCGACACCTGTTCAAAGGGCCTGTCCCGAAAGAGGGCAATGGCCGCCTGTAAAATGGCCTCCTCCGTTTTTTGGCCCTGGGCCTTGCGGCGGGTGGAATAGTCCATAAATCGTTCCTTCCTTGACAGCGGGATTGAAACCCGCTATAATCATCACATAACAGCGTTATGTCACAATCTCCCATGAATTATAGAGTAGGATGATGAACTTGTCAACACCCACAGAATCCGCAGACTGTTTGGCCTGCAACCCGCAGAAGATCGCCCTCCTGACCGATTCCTGCGCCGACCTCAGCGCCGAGATGCGGGCCGGTAAGCCTATTTTCGTGGTACCCCTGAAGATTCGCTGCCATGACGGCGAATTTTTGGACGGCGAGACCATCTTCGCCGACGACATCTACGCCCGTCAGGCCGCCGGCGAGACCCCCCAGACCTCCCTCCCCGACGGCAAGACCATTGAGGACACCCTGGCCGCCATCTCCGCCGCCGGCTATGAGAAGGTCATCGCCATCCACCTCTCCTCCGGCCTCTCCGGCACTTATAACATGATGTGCGTGGCCGCCGAGGAGCAGTCCGGCCTGGAAATCGCCGTTTTCGACTCCCTCAGCGGCAGTCTGGGCATCGGCATTACCCTTCTTCAGCTCTGGGAGGACATCCGGGGCGGTATGGACTGGTCCACCCTCATCTCCCAGCGGGCGCCCCACCTCATCGCCAACACCTTCCCCTACTTCTCGGTGGACACCCTGGAGCACCTGGTCAAGGGCGGACGGATCGGCAAGATCACCGCGCTGGCCGGCACCATGCTCAACATCAAGCCGGTGGTGAGCTTCTCCGCCGACGGACAGCTGGCCAGCGTGGCCAAGGTCCGTGGCCGCCGGCAGGTGCAGGATAAATTCCTGGAGCTGGTGGGCCAACGGCTGGGGAACAGCGGCCGGCGCTATAACCTGGCGGTGGCCAACGGCGGCGCTCCGGAGGAGATGGAAGAGCTGGCCCAAAAGGCCAAGGCCGCCTTTCCCAATTATGAGCACTTCTGGTACGGACAGCTGGACGCCACCCTCAGCGTCTACATCGGCGACGGTGTTTTGGGTATGGGCATCCAGTTCCTGGACTGACAGACAGACGGACCGGCATGGAATTCCATGCCGGTCCGTTTTTATGCCTGGGACGGGGGCGCCGGCGGGGTGGGCAGCCATACTTTGGCCTTGAACAGATCGCCGTCGATTTCCAGGTCAAAGCTTCCTCCTTGCAGCTCGGTGAGGCTCTGGGCAATGGACAGACCCAGGCCGGAGCCCTCGCTGCTGCGGGCGCTGTCCCCCCGGACAAACCGCTCCATCAGCTGCTGGGGCGGCACATTCAGAGGCGCTTTTGAGATATTTTTTACCACCAGCTCGGTCCCCTCCGCCCGGCGGATAAGACACAGGTAGATGCGGGTCCCCGGCAGGGCGTACTTGCAGCAGTTGCCCAGCAGATTGTCCACCACCCGCCACAAATGCCGGCCGTCGGCCAGGATCAGGCAGGGCTCCTCCGGCGTGTCCAGCACCGGCTCCAGCCGGGACTGGACCAGCTTTTCCTCATACTCCCCCAGCGCCTGGCGGAGGAGCTGCACAAAGTCCAGCGTCTCCAGATGCACCGGCAGGGTGCCGCTGGACGCCTTGGACGCCTCCACCAGATCCTCAGTCAGCTTCTTGAGCCGCCTGCTCTTGCGCTCCAGCACCTCGATATAGGACAGGGCCGTCGGGTCCTCCACGCCGGTCTTTTTGAGGAGATCCACATAGTTCATAATGGAGGTCAGGGGCGTTTTCAGGTCGTGGGACACGTTGGTGATGAGCTCGGTACGGAAGCGCTCGCTCTTGAGCCGCTCCTCCACCGCGTGGCTGATGGCCTGGCTCAGATCGTTGAGGGCCTGGGCATGGGGACGCAGGGACCGGGGCATCCCCGCCGTGTCCAGGGAGACGTCGGTCTCCCCCGCCAAAATGGCGGCGGTGGCCCTCTGGATGGCCGCCCAGCCTCTGGCCCAGCGGCACAGATACCAGAGCACCAGCCCCTGATAGACCGGAATGAGGAAGATGGTAAAGCCGGTCAGCAGCGTTCCCACCAAATAGAGGAAGAAAAGGCGCACCATCCGCTTTTCCAGCGGCCAGCGCAGCCCGAATCCCGCCGCCCAGCGCCGTACCGCGGAGAGGATCCGGCAGAGGAGGGTCCCATGCCACAGTCCCCCCGTCCTGACGCGCACCGCCGTGGACAGGTATACGTCCACCCCCAACAGCGCCGCCAGCAGGGACAAAAGGCCCATCCCCACCACCGCCTGAATGCTCCACCCCTCCTGACTGCCCACATAGGCGATGGGCTCCCCCGCCAGCAGCAGGCACTGCAAAAGCGCCGCCGCCGCCAGCAGAAAGAGGTCATAGGGCGCCTTCTCCTGCCATCCGGCCGTGGTGCTGCTCCGCCACAGCCGGCGGGCCAGCAGCCCCGTCCCGGCGGCGGACAGCAAAAAGGTCAGCGCCAGCGGCAGCAGCCAGCCCTGGAGTTGCTGGTAGTCCTGGCGGGCCTGGGTAAAGAGGTCCTCGCAGGTCAGCGGCTCCACCACCCCCGAACGGATCACCAGCAGGACGTTATGGATGCGGCTGTCCCGGTCCGGGTCATAGCTCCAGGTCTCGTCTTGATAGGTATAGCCGTAGACGCTCCACGGCTCTCCCCCCTGGGACGGGTCAAAGGTCAGGTAGTCCGTACCGGTGTAGACCTCCAGAAGCTGCGTGGCGCCGCTGTCCGACCAGAACAGCTGATCCTCCTCCTCCAGCGTCTCCCCCGCGGAAATGCTCACCTCGCCGCTGGCCTGGCAGAGGGCGCCCTCCAGATCCGATTCGGCGGTATTGCCCCAGAGCAGCGCGCCGTCCCGGCTGCGGATCTGAAAGCGGTAGTTGGTGTTCTCCCGGTCCAGGCTCTCTTCCAGGATCTGAAGCTGCTCCTGCTCCAGATAGGTCAGCGGTTCGCCCCACTGGTCGCGGCGCAGCCGGAGGCGGATGGCCTCATAGGCCTGCTGGTCGTAGGTATTGAGGGGGGGAAAGGCGGCGGCGGAGTAAAAATCCCCCCATAAGGCGTCCCAGTTGTTGATAAGGGTCCCGCCGGACCAGACGGCAACCGCCAGGCACACCGCGCACAGCAGCACCGTGAGACGCCGCCCGCGGCGGGATGAGAGGGCGTTCATGGTTACACCTCCGCTCAGAATTTTTCCATCTTATAGCCCAGGCCCCACACCACCTTGATGTAACGGGGATTGGCCGGGTCGATCTCCACCTTTTCCCGCAAATGGCGGATGTGGACCGCCACGGTGTTCTCCGAGCCCAGAGAGGGGTCGTTCCACACCTGCTCATAGATCTGGCCGGTGGAAAAGACCCGGTTGGGGTGCTTGATGAGGAGCAGGAGGATATTGTATTCAATGGGCGTGAGAGACACCGGTTCCCCGTCCACCGTCACCGACTTTGCCGCGTCATCCACCGTGATGCCTCCGTTGGTATAGAGGTCGCTCCGCTCCTGGGGCCCGGAGCGTCCCCCCAGGGTGGTATAGCGCCGCAGCTGGCTTTTGACCCGGGCCAGCACCTCGATGGGGTTAAAGGGCTTTGTGATGTAGTCGTCCGCCCCAATGTTCAGCCCTAAAATCTTGTCCGAATCCTCGCTTTTGGCGGTGAGAAGGAGGATGGGCACGTTGGTGAGCTCCCGCAGCCGGGCGGTGGCCCGAATGCCGTCCAGATTGGGCATCATCACATCCATGAGAATCAGGTGGATGTCATGGTTGCGCACCACCTCCAGGGCCTCCAGGCCGTCGGCGGCGTGAAAGGTCCGGTAGCCCTCGCTGGTGAGGTAAATATCCAGTGCGGAAACAATATCCTTGTCATCGTCGCAGATCAGAATATGATACATCGTCATCCCTCCCGTTTTGATGATACACGCTTCTTTTTAAGCCGGGCGTTTCTAAGGGTTTAAGATTCTCTTAAACCTGGTCCAGCGGGAACATTTTACACCATCCCTCGTCTAAAGAAAAGAGAAGGGCAACACCGCCCGCCGCGTATGCGTGAAAAGGAGTGAATGTGTATGAAACGGAAGATGCTCGCCGCTTGCCTTGCTCTGTCCCTGCTGGCCGGCTGTACCGGCTCCTCCGTCCGGCAGGTGCAGCCGGCCGACGATCCGGACCCGGTGGCCTCCTACTGGTCGCCGGACTCCGCCCTGGCGGTCGCCGATTTCGGCGCGGCGCTGCTGCGGGAAAGTGGGACGGAAGGGGAAAACTGTCTGGTCTCCCCCCTGTCGGCCTGGCTGTGCCTGGGCATGGTAACCGCCGGCGCGGCGGGGGACACCCGGTCGGAGCTTGCCGGGCTGCTGGCCGAGGACGGGGACCCGGACCTGCTCACCCCCTCCGCCGCCGCCCTGCTGGGGGACTATGCCGCCCTGGAGGGGGACACCGCCCTCATCCTCACCCAGTCGGTGTGGGCCGACCAGGACACCCAAATCACCGCCGCCTTTGCCGGGCACTGTCAGGACCCCTTTGACGCCCCCGTGTACACCGCCGACCTGGACAGCTCCGCCGCCATGCAGGACATCAACGCCTGGGTCAAACAGGCCACCGGCGGGCAGATTCCCGCCCTGCTCAGCCAGCCCCTCTCTCCGGACGCCGCCGTAGCCCTGCTGAGCGCCCTCTCCCTGGACGCCAAATGGGCCTCTCCCTTTGCACCGGAGGACACCTATCCCCACACCTTCACCCGGCAGGACGGAACCCAGACCGAACCCGATTTCCTCCATCAGAGCTATTCCACCCTGCCCGCCTGGTCGGACGGGGAGACCGCCGGCGCGCTGCTTCCCTACGCCGACAGCGACCTAGCCTTTCTGGTGGTCTTACCCGGTGGAACGGCGTCGGAGCTAGTCGAAAATCTGAGCGGAGAGGAAATTCTCGACTGGATGGACCGTGCCGAAGGACAGCAGGTCCGGCTGTCCCTCCCCAAATTCAGCGCCAGCTGGTCGGGGGATCTGACCGGCAGCCTGAAGGCCATGGGCCTGACCCTGGCCTTTGACCCGGAGACGGCGGACTTCTCCGCCATGGGCGCCGGCCCCAACGGCGCGCCCCTCTTTTTGAGCGAGGTCATCCAGAAAACCGCCATCGACGTGGCCGAGGAGGGCACCCAGGCCGCCGCCGTCACCATTGCCGTGATGGGTAATGCCACCGCCGCGCCGCCGCCGGAGGAGCCCCTGGTGCTGACGCTGGACCGGCCCTTCCTCTACGGCATCGTGGACACGGCGCGGAATATCCCCCTCTTTTTGGGGGTGTACGAAGGGTAATCCCCCATTCCCCAGCGGGAACGCGCAAAAAATCCCGGACCCGTTCGTCAGGTCCGGGATTTCTTTATGGCTCGGTTGACAGCTTCTTTTCCGTCTCCTCCAGCGCCAGGGCGCGGAGCGCACGGGTGGCGGGAAACTGGGCGCAGTCCTCCTGGCCGTAGGTCCGGTTAAGGGTGCGCTCCAGGGGCAGCCAGGTCTCCAGCGGGGCCTCGTTGTGCTGGATGACCGCCTCCAGCCGGTCCAGCGCCTTATAGAGCCTGGCTTCCGGGGTTTTCAGGGCCTCCATCTCGGCAAAGAGGGCCTTCAGCCGCCCCTGTTCCGGCTCCGGCAGAGAGGAGAGCAGACCGTCCACGGCCCGGTCCTCCACCGCGCAGTCCGCCTCCGTCTTTTCAAAGGAGGGGATATCGCCGGTGACCGCCTCGCCGATGTCGTGGAGGAGGCACATCTCCACCACCTTGTCCATGTCCAGCGCCGGGAAATCCGCCCGCAGCAGCAGGGCCATCATGCCCAGCCGCCAGGAGTGCTCCGCCACCGACTCGTGCCGCCAGCTGAAGGTCCAGGAATGGCGGGTATTGCACTTGAGCTTTTCCAGCTTATGCAGAAAGTCCATCATACACGCGGCGTCCATCGGGCCACCTCCGTCTTTCATCAAATCGCGCCCCCTATTTTACCACGGCGGCGGCGGGGATACAAGGCGTATCCTCCAGCCCGCGGAGCCACAGGGGCGCCAGACGCAGCAGCTCCGCCGCCGCGCACAGCTTGTCCGCCGTACTCACCACCAGGGACTCGACACAGCCGTAGGGCCGGGTGATGGTGAGGGGAAACATATGGGTGGCGATGATGTCCGCCTCTTTTTCGGTGAGGACAAAGCGGGCTCTGGCGTTTTCCAGGGCTACAAGCGGGTGGTGAACGCCGTGGTTGAAGTGTGGGTGGGTGGACTTATCCAGCCAGTTATAGAGGTAAAAATCGTGGAGCAGCCCGCCCCGGGCCGCCGCTCCGGCGTCCAGGCCCAAAAAGCGGCACACCCGATAGCTGAGATAGGCCACCAGCAGGCTGTGCTGGTAGCAGCTGATCCCCGGGGCGTGCTGGGGCAGGGCGCGCATGGACTGGACCGCCGGGTCCCCCTCCAGGTCGGCCACCAGCGCCCGGAACACCTCTCTGTGTTTGAATGGTCCCATGGGACATCGCTCCTTTCGCTCTGCCCTCTATCATAGCGGACAAAACGAAAAGAAATCAGCGGGACCGGGAAAAGATTTGGCAAAGAATTGATTAAGATTTTCCGTCAATTGCCGTACGTCAGGTTGATGGTCACCGTCCGCTGCTGGTCGTTGACGCTGTAAGAGACGTGGTTGGCGTTCAGGCCGGTGGCGTCGGCGGCGTCATCCAGCAGGGAAAAAATCTCCTGCCGCTCGAAGAGGGCGGACACCGCCTGGCGGTACGCCTGGTCGCTGGTGAAGAGGACGGACAGCTCCCCCTGACGGTTCCGGGCCGCCTGGGTCAGCAGTCCGGACAGGGCGACGCTGTCGTAGCTGTCCAGCGCCAGGCCGTTATGGACATAGTAGTTGCAGGCGGTGGCGGTACACAGGGGGACGGGGAGGGTGTCGTCGATGACGTGGGTGCGCTGGAGGCTTTCGGTGGTGACGCAGAAATAGGCGTAGGACACATGGTCCGGGTCCTGGTCGCCGTCGGCAAAGACGGGGTCGCCCCAGGTGGTGTCCAGATAGTAATAGGCTCCGTCGGCCTGCACCAGGTTCCAGGCGTGCCCGCCGCCCCGGGCGGTGCCGGTGATATAGGTGCAGGGGATGCCCAGCCGGTTGAGGAGATACTGGGTGGTACGGGCATAGCCGGCACACACCCCCTGTCCCTCCACCAGCACCGAGTAGAGGCTCTGGTCCATCACGGAGCCCTCATAGTCGGTGCGGCGGATGATCCAGTCGTAGACCGCCTTGATCTTGTCGTAATCGCTCCAGGAGGGGTCGATGGCTGAGAGGCACTCCTCCGCCGCCGCGTCCACCGCCGCCTGGGCCTGGGCCTGCTCCGCGGCGGACATGGTATACTGGAAATTGATCGTCACGTCCTGGGTCACGCCGTTCCGCGTGCGGGTGGAGGCGTCCGCCGTTCCGCTCAGCCAGAAGTATTCCGGGTAGTCGATGCGGATATAATCCAGCATTTCCAGCAGGGCCTGGGCCTCGTAGCCCGTCTCCACCAGGCTGGGGGACATCTGGGCCACCGCGTCCCGCATCCGCAGATAGAGGGACTGATCGTCGGTGCTGCTCAGAAGGGAGAAGGCATAGCGCTGGGTCTGGTCGATGCCGGTGACGCCGGGGGTCTCAGCCTCACCTGTCCCGCCGTTGTCGGGCCCGTCTCCGCCGGGCTGGGGACTGTCCTTGGGCGCGGACGTAAACGTGGGCGGCCGGAAGGTCTCCCCCGGTCCCAGCGGCAGAAAGGCGCAGGCGGGACAGAGCCCCAGCAGGACCGCCGAGAGCAGGACCGGCACGGCGCGGCGTATCTGTATTTTCAAAATGAAAAGACCTCCTCAAAAATCCAAATTTAAGCTTTTTTATCTTATCATAAAACCAATGCCGTGAGAAGAGGGAAAAAGGCCCCGCCGCGGACGTGAAAATCCCCGCGGGCGGCCTCTGCGCCGCTCCATTCCGGCATATCGCCCCACAGAAGCCGACATAATGCTGAAATATTTGTATAAGAAGGAGACGCCCCGCCAATCCGCCGCCTGTACAGGCGGCTTTGTTCACAATTTCTACTTTTTTATTGCAGGGAGATGTGGTATACTCTATCATGAATTTTTACGGCATTATCACCGTCGGCCCCCCAAAGCCGGCGGATTGAGAAAGGTGAATGAACCCCATGAACATTCTGAAAAAGCTCTTTGGCAACAGCTCCGCCCGGGAGCTGAAAGCCATTCGTCCCATCGTGGACAAGATCGAGGCCCTGGAAGAGCCCTACGGCAAGCTGACCGACGCCCAGCTCCAGGCCAAGACCCCCGAGTTCAAGGAGCGTCTCCAAAAGGGCGAGACCCTGGACGACATCCTGCCCGAGGCCTTCGCCGCCTGCCGGGAGGCCGCCTGGCGCGTGCTGGGCATGAAGCCCTATCGGGTGCAGCTCATCGGCGGCATCATCCTCCATCAGGGCCGCATCGCCGAGATGAAAACCGGTGAAGGCAAGACCCTGGTGGCCACCCTGCCCGCCTACCTCAACGCTCTGGCCGGCGAGGGCGTCCACATCGTCACCGTCAACGACTACCTGGCCAAGCGCGACTCCGAGTGGATGGGCAAGGTCTACCGCTTTTTGGGTCTCACTGTGGGTCTGGTGATCCACGACGTGGACCCCAGAAGCCGCAAGGCCGCCTATGAGGCCGACATCACCTACGGCACCAATAACGAGTTCGGCTTTGACTACCTCCGTGACAACATGGCCATTTACGCCACCGAAATGGTCCAGCGGGGCCACTCCTTCGCCATCGTGGACGAGGTGGACTCCATCCTCATCGACGAGGCCCGTACCCCCCTCATCATCTCCGGTCAGGGCGACCAGTCCACCCAGCTCTACACCATCGTGGACAACTTCGTGGCCGGCCTCAAGTGCAAGCGGGTGACCAGCGTGGACACCAAGGAGGAAGAGGACCCCAACGAGGACGCCGACTACATCGTGGACGAGAAGGCCCGCACCGCCACCCTCACCGCCCGGGGCATCAAAAAGGCGGAGACCGCCTTTAATCTGGAAAACCTGGCCGACGTGGAGAACACCACCCTCTCCCACCACATCAACCAGGCCATCCGCGCCCGGGGCATCATGAAGCGTGACATCGACTATGTGGTCAAGGACGGCGAGGTCATCATCGTGGACGAGTTCACCGGCCGCCTCATGTACGGCCGCCGCTACTCCGAGGGCCTCCATCAGGCCATCGAGGCCAAGGAAAAGGTCACCGTGGCCCGGGAGTCCAAGACCCTGGCCACCATTACCTTCCAGAACTACTTCCGCCTCTACAACAAGCTCTCCGGCATGACCGGTACCGCCATGACCGAGGAGGAGGAATTCGGCACCATCTACTCCCTGGACATCGTGGAGATCCCCACCAACAAGCCCCTGGCCCGCATCGACCATCCCGACGTGGTCTACAAGACCGAGGCCGGCAAGCTCCGCGCCGTGGTCCAGCAGATCGAGGAATGTCACGCCAAGGGCCAGCCCGTCCTGGTGGGCACCATCTCCATCGAAAAGTCGGAGGAGCTGTCCGCGATGCTCCGCCGCAAGGGCATCAAGCATAACGTCCTGAACGCCAAATTCCATGAGAAGGAGGCCGAGATCGTGGCCCAGGCCGGCAAGCTGGGGGCCGTTACCGTGGCCACCAACATGGCCGGCCGCGGTACCGATATTATGCTGGGCGGCAACGCCGAATACCTGGCCAAGGCCGACCTGCGCAAGGCGGGCCTCCCCGACGAGCTCATCGCCGAGGCCACCGGCTTTGCCGAGACCGACAACCAGGAGATCCTGGACGCCCGGCGGATGTTCGCCGACGCCGAGGCAAAATATAAAGACGACATCCAGTCCGAGGCCGAGCAGGTCCGGGCGGTGGGCGGCCTCTTCATTCTGGGCACCGAGCGCCACGAGTCCCGCCGCATCGACAACCAGCTCCGCGGCCGCGCCGGCCGTCAGGGCGACCCCGGCGAGACCCGGTTCTACCTCTCCCTGGAGGACGACATCATGCGCCTCTTTGGCTCCGAGCGGGTCATGGGCATGATGGAAAAGCTGGGCGTGGACGAGGACACCCCCATCGACGCCAAGATGCTCTCCGGCGCCATTGAAAACGCCCAGAAGCAGGTGGAGTCCCGCAACTTCCAGACCCGTAAGACGGTGCTGGAGTACGACGACGTGATGAACACCCAGCGCGAGGTCATCTACAAGCAGCGCCGCCAGGTGCTGGACGGCGAGAACCTCCAGGAGGCCGTGCAGAAGATGCTCCGCTCCATGGTGGAGCGGGCGGTCCAGGGCCACATGGGAGAGCGCAAGCATCTGGACGCGGAGACCTGGCGGGAGGTGTGCGCCCCCTTCCGCGGCCTCTTCCTGCGCCCCGACGAGATGACCTACACCGACGGCGAGCTGGAAAAGCTGTCCGCCGACGACCTGGTGGACCGTCTCATGGAGCGTGCGGAGGACATTTATCAGAAGAAGGAAGCCGAGCTGGGCGAACCCCTCATGCGTGAGCTGGAGCGGGTCATGATGCTCCGGGTAGTGGACGAGTACTGGATGGACAACATCGACGCCATGACCGAGCTGCGCCAGGGCATCGGTCTGCGGGCGTATGGCCAGAACGACCCCGTGGTGGAGTACAAGCGGGAAGGCTATGAGATGTTCGAGAACATGATTATGGCCATCCAGGAGGAGACCGTCCGGCGTGTGTACCTGGCCCGGGTGCAGGTGGGCGGCGCGGTCAAGCGGGAGCGGGTGGCCCGGGTCACCGGCGAGTCGGGCGGCAGCGACGAGACCGTCAAGAAGCAGCCCGTCAAGAAGGGCGTCAAGATCGGCCGCAACGACCCCTGTCCCTGCGGCAGCGGCAAGAAGTGGAAGAAGTGCGACTGCGCCGAGTATCACGGCCCTGAGTACCAATAATCCAGGATAAAATGAAACAGTGAGGAAAGCAGAATGAGAACGGACCGGCTTTTTGCCGGATGGGACCCATCCTGCTTTTCTCACATCCGGACGAGGTTTTGACTATGAGCATTGTGACTTGTGTATCCGCAGGGGTGCCCTACCTGCACTGTGAAGCCATGACCGCCGCCGGCGGGGTGGTCCACGGCTTTTCCACCCGGGCGGGCGGGGTGAGCGACGGCATTTACGCCTCGCTGAACCTGGGTCTCAACCGGGGGGACGACCGGGAGAAGGTTTTGGAGAATTACCGGCGCTTCACCGCCGCCATCGGGGCCAATCTGGACGGCCTGGTGCTGTCCAGCCAGGTCCACGGCGACGTGGTGCGCACCATTACCACCGCCGACCGGGGCAAGGGTATTTTTCAAAAGAGCGACTACGAGGCCGACGGCCTCATCACCGATATTCCGGGCATCTGTCTTACCATTTTTTCCGCCGACTGCCTGCCCATCCTCCTCTACGACCCGGTGCGCCGGGTGGTGGCGGCGGTCCACGCCGGCTGGCGGGGCACCGCCATGGGCATTGTGACCCGGGCGGTGGAGAAAATGCGGGACGTATACGGCAGCAGTCCGGCGGACATCCTGGCGGCCATCGGGCCGGGGATCTCCAAGTGCTGCTTTGAGACCGACGAGGACGTGCCCAACGCCATGACCGAGGCCATGGGCGCCGCCGCCCTCCACGCCATGGAGCTGCGCAAAAGCGGCAAATTCCACGTGGACCTCAAGCGCCTCAACGCCCTGCGCCTGGAGCGGGCCGGGCTGAGCGCCGACCACATCTCCATCAGCGAGGCGTGTACCATGTGCCAGCACGAGCAGTTTTGGTCCCACCGCTACACCAGAGGCCAGCGGGGCAGCCAGGCCTCCATGATCCAGCTGCTGTGAGGGGGCGTATTTTGGCCGCCGTACTGACGGCGGCGCTGCTGCTGGGCAGCCTGTCCGGCTGCGCCCAGGAGGAAGTCCCCCTCCCCTCGGAGA
>NZ_JACLZC010000057.1 GCF_016901735.1 Pseudoflavonifractor phocaeensis
GCTCCTTTATGCTCCCCGCCCTCTCCTTCCCCCAATGGGAGGACGGCGCCATCCAGACCCCCGGCTCCGCCTCCCTGTACCTGCCGGGACATACCCGCGCCCTGACCGAGCGGGACATCCTCATCGCCCTGGGCAGCCCGGATGAGGTGCCCTGGATGCTCAACTGGGTGGGCTTCGGCGTGGACGGGACGGCGCTCTATGACGCGGAGGACCGGTTCCTCTCCGCCCGCATCACCGGCGTCAACGGGGAGACCTCCTTTACCCTCGCCCTTACCCCCGCCTCTCCCCTCCCGGAGGAGGGCGGCTGGCAGGAGACCCAGTACGGCGGCGTGTCTCTGGCCACCTGGCGCAAAGGCGACGTCTATTCCATCGTTTTCCCCTGCGGCGAGGGCTACGCCCGCTTCTCCTGCACCGGCCCAAACGCCGATTTCTGCGCCGATCTCTGTACCCGTGCCGCCTCGGTGGGCGCGGGCAGCGACGGCGGCTTTACCCTCTTTTTCCTCAAAGCCTGACCCATCAGGGGGGTGGGACGTTCTGTCCTGCCCCCCGCGTTTTTTATGATTTTCGTCATAAAATTCCCTTGTCCCCGTTTCCGCTTTGGGTTACAATAGAATTGATCGTGCAGGAAGTTTTTCAGGGACCTCAGGAGACTGTTCAGGGCGCAGCTTCGCGCCGCCGTTCCTCCCGGACCCGCGCCCCTCCGGGTGAAACGGCCTGCACCTTTTTGCGTCTCTCGCCCCTCCTGCCCGTGTATTCAATGTGTAAAGGAGATGGAACGATGAACGCGCAGAGCTGTTTTTGGATCGGATTGGCAGGCGCCTTAGCTGCTCTTGCCTTTGCCTTCCGGCAAAGGCGCAAGGTGCTCCGCTTCTCTGAAGGCACCCCGCAGATGGCACAGATTGCCGCCGCCATCCGCAAGGGCGCAAATGCCTACCTCCGGCGGCAGTACCGCACCGTGGCCCGCATCTTCGCGGTGGTCTTTGCCCTGCTGCTCCTTCTGGCGGCCTTCGGCCGGCTGGACAGCTGGTTCATCCCCTTCGCCTTTGTCACCGGCGGCTGCTGGTCGGCCCTGTCCGGCTTTGTGGGGATGCGCATCGCCACCGCCGCCAACGTCCGCACCGCCAACGCCGCCCATGAGAGCCTCAACCAGGGCTTGAAGGTGGCCTTTGCCTCCGGCGCGGTGATGGGCTTTACCGTGGTGGGGCTGGGTCTCTTGGACATCTCCATCTGGTTCCATGTGCTGCGCTACGGGGCCGGGCTGGACGCCCAGACCATCGCCCACACCATGGTCATGTTCGGCATGGGCGCCTCCTTTATGGCCCTCTTTGCCCGGGTGGGCGGCGGCATCTTCACCAAGGCCGCCGACGTGGGGGCCGACCTGGTGGGCAAGGTGGAGGCCGGCATTCCCGAGGACGACCCCCGCAACCCCGCCACCATCGCCGACAACGTGGGGGACAATGTGGGCGACGTGGCCGGGATGGGGGCTGATCTCTATGAGTCCTATGTGGGCTCCATCCTGGCCGCCTTCGCCCTGGGGGCCTCGGCGTACAGCGGGGAGGATCTGGCCTGGAACGCCATGCTCCTCCCTCTGGCCATCGCCGTGGTGGGGGTGCTGTGCTCCATCGCCGGCTCCTTCCTCATCCGCACCAAGGAAAACACCGGACAGCGGGCCCTCCTGGGCACCCTCCGGCGGGGCACCTACTCCGCCGCCCTTCTCTCCGCCATTTTAGCCGCCCCCCTCACCTATTTTATCCTGGGTCTGGAGCATATTGGCGTTTATCTGGCCATTCTGGCCGGTCTGGCCGCCGGCTGCGCCATCGGCTACTTCACCGAGCGCTATACCTCCGCCAGCTACGCCCCCACCCGCAATCTGGCCGACGCCACCGAGACCGGCGCTGGCACCACCGTCATCGGCGGCCTCTCTCTGGGGATGAAATCCACCGCCGCGCCGGTGCTCATCGTGGGCGCGGCCATTATTCTCTCCTTCCTGGCCGCCGGCGGCACCCTCTCCACCGACGCGGCCGACTACGCCCTCCGCTTTGACCGGGGTCTGTACGGCATCGGCGTGGCTGCCGTCGGAATGCTGTCCACCCTGGGCATCACCCTGGCCACCGACGCCTACGGTCCCGTGGCCGACAACGCCGGCGGCATCGCGGAAATGAGCGGTTTGGGCGAAGAAGTGCGGGACCGCACCGACGCCCTGGACTCCCTGGGCAACACCACCGCCGCCACCGGCAAGGGCTTTGCCATCGGCTCGGCCGCTCTCACCGCCCTGGCCCTGCTGGTCTCCTACGTGGACGTGGTCAAGGTCCGGGTCCCCGGTACGCTGGATCTGTCCCTCACCAATCCGGCGGTGCTGGTAGGTCTTTTTATCGGCGCCATGCTCACCTTCCTCTTTGCCGCCATGACCATGAGCGGCGTGCAGACGGCCGCCCAGGCCATCGTTCAGGAGGTCCGCCGGCAATTCCGCGAAATCACCGGCATCATGGACGGCTCCGCCCAGCCTGATTACGCCGCCTGTGTGGATCTGTGCACCAAGGGCGCCCTCCATGAGATGGTCCTCCCCTCCCTGCTGGCGGTGACGGTGCCGGTCCTGACCGGTATCTTTTTGGGAGTGGAGGCGGTGGTGGGCCTTTTGTGCGGCGTGACGGTGACCGGCTTTCTGATGGCCGTCTTTATGTCCAACGCCGGCGGCGCCTGGGACAACGCCAAAAAGTACATCGAGGGCGGCAGCCACGGCGGCAAGGGCTCCGAATGCCACAAGGCCGCCGTCATCGGCGACACGGTGGGCGACCCCTTTAAAGACACCTCCGGACCCTCCCTCAATATCCTCATCAAGCTGATGTCCACCGTGTCCATCGTTTTCTCCGGTCTGGTCATCACCCTCTCCCCCTTCTTCCTGGGGTGATGTACAAATTGTAAATTTCGTACGGAAAACGCTTTCCTTTTTTCGTGCATGTGTTATAATAGAGGTATGGCAGGGGCCTCTCCCCCGCCGGCGGACGTTCCCCCGTCCGCAACGAGAAATGCCCTCCCCCGAGGGCGGAAGGAGCTGACATCTATGAAGTTCGTGTTTACCGACAAAAAGGTCACCCTCCCCAACAAGGTCCACGCCTATGCCGAGAAGAAAGTGGGCAAGCTGGATCGCTATTTCAAGTCGGACGCGGAGGCGACCGTTGTCTTCAGTGTGGAAAAGGGCCGCAACAACGTGGAACTCACCGTCCGCTCCGGCGGCACCATCATCCGCGTGGCCGAAAGCACCTCCGATATGTTCGCCACCATCGACGCCTCCGTGGCCTCCGTGGAACGGCAGATCCGCAAAAATAAGGCCCGTCTGGCCAAGCGCCTGCGCCAGGACGCCTTTACCCGCAGCGTGGACGCCGACGAAGTCTCCTCCTTCGTGCCCGAGGTGGAAGAGGACGAGTTCAAGATCGTCCGTACCAAGAAGTTCCCCATCAAGCCCATGACCGTGGAAGAGGCCATCCTCCAGATGAATCTGCTGGGCCACTCCTTCTTTGCCTTTAAGAACACCGACGCCGACGGCGCGTTCTCGGTGGTCTATCAGCGCAACGACGGCGGCTACGGCCTCATTGAGGACGAGGGCTGAGCCTTTGTTCTCCCTCTCTGAGGGAGGTTGACACCTTTACCAAGCATAAAAGCGGGGTCAGGACCTTGAAAAGGTTCCTGACCCCGCTTCTTTTTGTCAAAAAACAGACGCTCTGCATAAACGCGGGCGACCACAAGGGTCGCCCCTACGTTTTACCGCTTTGCGCCTTCCACCGCCGTCTCGGCCAGCAGCCGGAGGACATCCTCCGTGGTATGCATCCTCTCCCGCTCCAGCAGCAGGCGGCAGCCCATGAGAAAGTAGAGCCGCACCGCCTGCTCCCGCTTGTCCTCGCCGGAAATCGCGGCAAACTCCGTTACCGTGCTCATGCCGGTGAGGCAGATGCACAAAATCGGCATGGCCGCATAGCCCGCAATGTCTGGGAGAAAACCGCTGAGCAGCTTCTCCCGATAGGCCGGGCAGCGTTTGTACATCTCCTTGGCGTCTTTCTCCCACAGGGCGGAAAATTCCTCCAAAAATCCGTCCAGCAGCTCGCCGATGGCAGCCAGCAGATACCGGCGGTACCCCTCCCCGCCGTCCGGCGCGCCAAAGGTGCGCATCTGGGCCGCGGCGTACTGGGAAACCAGGCTGGCCAGCAGATAGGATACATCATAGCAGCAGGGACCGGCAAAGGTGTACTCCATGTCGATGACCTTCATCCGCTCCCGGTCCAGGAAAATATTGCTGGTGTGGATGTCGGCATGGACGAGAGACTCCGGGGTGGACATGAATTTATGGAGCAGGTGATAAGTCTCGGCCATGATCTCCGGGGTCTCCTCCAGAATGCGGCGGAGGGGCGCGGCTTTGGGTCCGTCGTCAAAGGGGGAGCGGCGGAGGAACACCCACTGCTCCATAACCCGGCGCATCTCGGTATTGGTAAAAAAGCAGGCCAGACGCCGGAAGGTATCGGTCTCCAGATAAAATTCCGAGGTATAAAAGTTGACCGCCGCGATGAAGCGGGCACACTGCCGCCCCAGCTGGGGATAACTGTGTCCCTGGGCCAGCTCCCGGCGGCACAGCTTCAGATAGGACACGTCCTCCATGAGAAAGACATTGTTTTCCCGGTCGGCGGCATATACCTTTGGCACATAGTCGGGCGCAATGGCGCCCCGCAGCCGGAGGGACAGGTATTCCAGCCAGTTGCGGGTGGTGGGCAGACGGCATTCCACGTCCGACCGGCCGGCGCTGGCCAGGATATCCTCCCGCCCCTGCTTGACGATGAGGGACCGGTCCTCTCCGGTGACGCGAAAGAGATAGTTGATGAGGCCCGCCGTGTCCTCCTCGCTTTCGCCGATGCGGGAGATCCGCAGCCGGCCGGCGGGCACCCACTGGGGATACCGGCTGCGCAGGTAGGATTCCAAGTTATTCTTATCCAAAAGAAGCACGGTCTCCCCCGCCTTTCTCTGTGCAAATTGCCACAAGAAAAGTATAGCGAAAGGAGACCGTGAATACCAGATACAGTTTTGTCCCGGTGATGTCTTTTTTTGCCGGTCAGTCCAGCTTTATAAAGGTTGGGGTCCGTCTGCGGTAGGCGGCGATATAGCGGAAGCCCGCCGCCTGGGCCAGCGCGCCCGCCTGGGGAATGGCGGCCCCCACCACCTGGGGGCGGTGGGCGTCGGAGCCCAGGGTAAGGATCTCACCGCCCAGATCCCGGTAGAGCCGCAGAAGGCCGCTCCACTGCTCCACCGTCTCGCCCTGGGTGGTGTTGAGCTCGATGCCACGGCCGGAGCGGATGACCTTTTGCAGCATATGGGCCAGCCGGTCCCACCAGGGCTTCAGGTCCAGTTCATACTGGGGCGGCAGGTAGCGCAGGGGATAAATGATGTGGCCCAGCACGTCAAATCCCGCCGTATCCGTCAGCGCGTCCAGGGTGTCCATATAGTCCTCCAGCAGGGCCACGCAGTCCGCCCGGGTCTTGCAGCCCCTGGCCACGGTAAAAATCCCTCTCCCGCCGGCGGCGGCGCTCTGGTTGTGAAGGGAGCCGATGACAAAATCCAGCTCCGGCAGCTCCAGCGAACGGTCCACGGCCGCCGAGTCCAAAACGCCGTTGCCCACCTCTATGCCCAGGCGGATCTCCACCCGGCCGGTAAAGCGCTCCCGGGCTCTCCGCCAGTTGGCCATGGAGATGGCCCAGTCATAGTGATGGGGCAGGGGGTTGGCCTGCTGGTCCAGCAGGTTCCAGTGGTCGGTGACGCACAGCTCCGCGATCCCCGCCCGGTATGCCGCCTCCGCCTGCTGCTCCAGGGTGGCCCGGCTGTCGCTGGAGCAGTTGGTGTGCATATGGTAATCGGTCCAATACATAGCTTACTCGTCCTCTTCCGTCAAAACTTCCCCCTTAGTGTACCACAATTTCCGCGTTCTGTCATGGGTCGGCCTGATATTGCCCCAAAACCTTGGACAGCTGGCCGCGGTATTCCGCCACCGCCCACGCCGGGCTCCGCAGCTCCACCGCCGTCCCCAGGCCGAAGAGCCAGCCCATCATCTGGGTGCTGAACACCGCCTCCACCGTGACCACAAAATGCTCCGGTCCGTCGGGCACCAGGATGCTCTCCTGGCCGAAGCGGTCCAGCACCACGCCCACCATACTGTTGCGGCAGCGCAGGGAGAGCTGGGCGGTCCGGCCGCCGAACATGCCGAAATGCCGCTGGCTGTAAGAGGCCAGATCCAGCGTGCCCAGCGCCTCCCGGCCCTCCAGAGGGAGACCGGTGAGGGCCAGGTCCTCCATCCGGTCCACCCGGTAGTGGCGCAGCTCCTTCTTCTGGTGGTCGTAGCCCGCCAGATAGTAGTTGGAGCTGTCCCAGATGAGGCCGTAGGGCGAGACGGTATACCGCCTTCCCCCTCTCCGAAAAACCCGTTCTTTTTTCACGTTGTATTCAAAATACCGGAAGGACACCGCTTTCCCCGAAGAAAGGGCGGTGTGAAGCTTATCAATGCTGTAATAGACCCGCTCGTTGAGGCTTTTGGCCCGGCCGGTGTCGTACACCTGCCGCTGGAGCTGCCTGGCCTGGTGGACGCTGGCCAGAGACTCCAGCTTGTGGATGAGGGCGCTGCTCTTCCGGGAGGTGATGAACCGGCTGGACTGCACCGCGTCCACCAGCAGCTTCAGCTCGGGCAGCTGGAAGGTCCGCTGGCCGATGAACCAGCCGCCGTCCCGCCCCCGCCGGTGCTGCACGTCCAGCCCCTGCTCCCGCAACGTCTCCATATCGGCATAAATGCTCTTGCGCTCGGCGTGAATGTCCCACCCCTCCAGCGCCTGGATCAGCGCCTGGGTGGAAATGGGGTGCTCCTCGTCGCTCCGCTCCAGCAGCAGCTGACAGAGCCGCAGCACCTTCCCTTTCTGATGGGCTCCCTTCGCCATAAGCCCGTCCCCCTCTCTGCCTTTTGTCTGATGATAGTATAGCATAGATAAAGTACCATAAAAAGGACCCCATTTTCTTCTATGCCCATGTTCACTTTGGCAAGGCAGCACTTTACAAAGGCAGCGATCCGTGCTACAATTTCAGAAATATCAGGTTTCGACGCTTCTCCTCCGGGAGGGGTCGGAACCTCTCTGTTTCCAAATTTTTTTCCGGTACGCCGGAAGCTTGGGAGGCATCCCCTATGGTCATCCAGGACATTCAGGTGGGCAGGATTTCCCTGCCTCTGGCCCGTCCCTTCAAAACGGCGCTGCGCACCGTGGATCGGGTGGAGGACGTGGTGGTCCGGGTGCTGTCCGACGACGGCGCCGTAGGCTACGGCGAAGCGCCCCCCACCGCCGTCATTACCGGCGACACCATCGGCTCCATCACCTGCGCCATCCGGGACTTTATCCGTCCCGCCCTGCTGGGCCGGGACGTGGAGGATTTAGAGGGCAATATGGCGGCCCTCTCCCGCTGCATGGTGAAAAATACCTCCGCCAAGGCGGCGGTGGATATGGCCCTCTACGATCTGTGGGCCAAACGGTGGAACGCCCCCCTTTACCGGCTGCTGGGCGGCGCCCGCTCCTCTTTTGAGACCGATCTCACCATCTCGGTCAACCCCGTGGACGAGATGGTGGCCGATGCGCTGGACGCCGTGTCCAAGGGCTTCTCTATCCTAAAAATCAAGGTGGGCAAGGAGGGCCTGGCCGATGTGGAACGCATCGCCGCCATCCGCGCCGCCGTGGGACCCAATGTAGCCCTCCGGGTGGACGCCAACCAGGGCTGGACCGCCAAAGAATCGGTGGCCATCATCTCCGCCCTGGAGGACAAGGGGCTGGACATCGACCTGGTGGAACAGCCGGTCTCCGCCCACGACATTGACGGCATGGTCTATGTGACCGAGCGGGTACGGACCCCCATTCTGGCCGACGAGAGCGTGTTCTCCCCCGCCGACGCCGTGGAGCTTATCCGCCGGCACGGCGCCGACCTCATCAACATCAAGCTCATGAAGACCGGCGGCATCCACGAGGCTTTGAAGCTGTGCGCCGTGGCCGAGCTGTCGGGCGTCTCCTGCATGATCGGCTGTATGCTGGAAAGCAAGCTGGCCGTCTCCGCCGCCGCCCACCTGTGCTGCGGCAAGGGGATCATCACCCGGGCCGACCTGGACGGCCCCTCCCTGTGCGCCGTGGACCCCTTTGAGGGCGGTCCTATCTTTGACGGCCCCACTGTCTCCATGACCGACGCCCCCGGCATCGGCATCACCTCCGTCCCCTGCGATCACTGGTCCTGAGGCACTGGTATATAGCCGCCTGCGGGCGCTTATATAGGGACGGACGTGCTCATCCGTCCACATCAAAACGGAAAGAAGGAGAAGTGTGTGAAACGAGGAAAGAAACTGCTTGCCCTGGGCCTGGCCCTGTCCATGGTCCTCCCCCTGGCCTCCTGCGCTCCAGCCGATGACAACAACGACGGCGATACCGCCGGCAAATCGGTCTACCGGCAGCTCTACGCCAGCGAGGTGGAGACCCTCAACTACCTCTACACCGGCAACACCAATGACCATCAGATGTGCGCCAACATGGTGGACTGCCTGGTGGAGTACGACCAGTACGGCGTGATGCAGCCCTCCCTGGCCGAGAGCTGGGAGCACAACGACGACTACACCCAGTGGACCTTCCACATCCGCCAGGGCGTCAAGTGGATGGACGCCGACGGCAACGAGGTGGCCGACGTGACTGCCAACGACTGGGTGTCCGCCGCCCAGTATGTCTGCGACGCGGCCAACAACTCCAGCACCTATTACATGTATGACGGCATCGTCAAGAACGCCAGCGCTTACTTTGACTACACCGCCTACCTCCTGGAGAGCGAGGGCGGCACCCTCACCGCCGACGCCGACGGCAACCCCATCGAGCCGGTGGCCGAGGTCAGCTTTGACGACGTGGGCGTCACCGCCCAGGACGACTACACCCTGGTGTACACCATGGAGCAGCCCTGCACCTACTTCCCCTCCGTCCTCTCCTACGCCAGCTATATGCCGGTGTACGGCCCCTTCCTGGAGGAGCAGGGGGAAAACTTCGGTGTGGACAACTACTCCGTCCTCTATAACGGCGCTTACATCATGAGCGACTTCCAGCCCCAGAGCCAGCGCATCCTCACCAAGAACCCCACCTACTGGGACAAGGATAACGTCTTTATCGACGAGATCGACTTCCTGTACAACACCTCCGCCAGCCAGCTGGGCCCCGAGTCCTTCGTCCGCGGCGAGGTGGATTACGCCGAGATCAACGCCAGCATCCTCTCCGCCTGGCTCAGCGACAGCGAAAAGTCCCAGATGGTCTGCTCCAGCCGGCCCAACGTGTCCTACTCCTATTTCTTCTGCTTCAACTTCGAGCCCCGGTTCGACGAGTCCCTGGACCCGGATAACTGGCTGCTGGCCGTGAACAACGAGAATTTCCGCCAGTCCATCTTCCACGCCCTGGACCGGGTCAACGCCCTGGAGGTGGTGGAGCCGGAGAACCCGGAGGATCTGCTCAACAACACCATCACCCCCGCCACCTTCGCCTCCGCCGCCGGCGTGGATTACACCCAGTATCCCGCCCTCCAGGCCATCTCCGACGGGGACAGCTTCAATGAGGCCGACGCCCTGGCCTATAAGGAAAAGGCCGTGGAGGAGCTGACCGCCGCCGGCGCCACCTTCCCCATCCAGATGTACATGCGCTATAACCCCGACACCACCAACTGGGACAAGGAGTGCCAGGTCATCGAGCAGCAGCTGGAGGGCCTGCTGGGCACCGACTACATCGACGTGGTGGTGGAGGCCGGTCCCGCCACCAACTTCCTGTCCACCGTCCGCCGCGCCGGCGACTACGGCTTCATGAAGTGCAACTGGGGCGCCGACTACGCCGATCCCCAGACCTGGACCGACCCCTTCAAGGAGCAGGAAAACAGCTATAACTTCATGGCCACCGACGACGACTACGAGATCGGCCAGCAGACCTGCACCAACAAGAGCCCCGAGACCCAGGCGCTGGTGGATCAGTATTACGACCTGGTGGAGGCCGCCAAGGCCATCACCACCGACGAGGAAGCCCGCTACACCGCCTTTGCCGAGGCCGAGGCCTTCCTCATCGAGCACGCCTTTGTGATCCCCTTCTCCATCTCCAACTCCGGCTATGTGGCCACCCGCCTGAACATCTTTGAGGCGGAGTACGCCCCCTATGGCCTGGCGCTCCAGCGCTTCAAGTTCCAGAAGCTGCGCGAGGAGCCCATGAGCATGGACGAGTATACCCAGCTCTATACCCAGTGGCTCACTGACCGCGACGCTGCCCTGGCCGCTGCCGAAGCTCAGTAAGACCAGACCTGCAACGGTCCCGGAGTCCCGTCTGCCGGGACTCCGGGACCGTTTTTTCTCCCTCCGGCGGGCGGGGCTGCCGTGCCTGACCGGCTTCCGCGAGGCCGGTGACGTATGGCCGCCGCGCCGCCGTCCATCTATTTTCTCCAAAAAGGAGGCTCACTCATGGCGAAATACATCCTCAAACGCCTGCTGCGCTCCCTGCTCACCCTGTTTATCATCATCACCATCGTTTTCTCTCTGCTGCGCCTGATGCCTGTGGAGGGTTATTTTCAAAACTATGAAAAAATGACCAGCACCCAGGTGGAGCTGGGCCTCCAGAAGCTGGGGCTGGATCAGCCGCTGCCGGTGCAGCTCCTGAATTTTTACAAGGGGCTTTTGCAGGGGGACCTGGGCGTGTCCAACAAGTACCACCGCAATGTCCCCGTCCTGGAGATCATCGCCGAAAAGATCCCCGTCTCCATGAGCATCGGCCTCACCTCCCTGTGCATCGCCCTGGCGGTGGGCCTGCCATTGGGTATTTTAATGGCCCGCTCCACCCGCACCCGCCTGAAAATCGGCGATAAGCTGGGCACCGCCTTTGTGGTGCTCATCCAGGCCGTCCCCGCCGCCATTTACTATCTGGTCATCCAGTTTTTCGGTACCTCAGTGCTTCATATGCCCCTGCGGGTGAGTATGGACCAGCCGGTCACCCTCATTCTGCCGGTCCTCTCCCTGGCCCTGGGCAACATCGCCTACTACGCCATGTGGCTGCGGCGGTATATGGTGGACGAATCCAACAAGGACTATGTCCGTTTGGCCCGGGCCAAGGGCGTGCCCGCCGCCGACATCTCCAGAAAGCATATCTTCCGCAACGCCTTTGTCCCCCTGGTCCAGTTTATCCCCACCTCGGTGATCCTCACCCTCATGGGCTCCCTCTATGTGGAGAGCCTCTACTCCATCCCCGGTATGGGCGGACTGCTGGTCACCGTCATCCAGCGGCAGGACAACACCGTGGTCCAGGCGCTGGTCCTCTTCTACGCCGCCATCAGCATTCTGGGCTTGCTGGTGGGCGATATCCTCATGGCCCTGGTGGACCCGCGCATCACCTTCGGAAAGAAAGGAGGGGCCCGCTGATGCCTTCTCTGCGCTACAAAGACCGCAAAACCGAGGCGCTCAGCCAATCGGTCGGCAAGACCCTCTCCCGGGACTACAAGCCGGAGGAGTACTTTGAGCCCGCGCCCTATGACCCCTCCGCCGGTGAGCGGGGCTCCTATACCAACTACTCCTACTGGGGCTCCACCCTCCGGGCCTTTTTCCACAACCCGGTGGCGGTGTTTTTCCTGGTTTTGCTGGTGGGCATGGTGGTCTTTACCATCATTGAGCCCCTGCTCCCCTACGCTCCCGAGGCCAACACCATTTACAAGGGGGATACCAACCTGGCCCCCTGCGCCCAGTACTGGTTCGGCACCAACTCCATCGGCCAGGACCTGTGGAGCCAGATCTGGTCGGGCACCCGCACCTCCCTGTTCATCGGCTTTTCGGTGGCCCTGGTGGAAGTGGTGATGGGCGTCATCGTGGGAGTACTGTGGGGCTACGTCCGCAAGCTGGACTTCCTCCTCACGGAGCTTTACAACGTCTTTGACAACGTCCCCCAGACCCTGGTGGTCATCATCATCTCCTACATCCTCCGGCCCGGCGTGTCCACCATGATCTTCGCCATGTGCCTCACCTCCTGGCTGGCCACCGCCCGCTTTGTGCGCAATCAGGTGGTCATCATCCGGGACCGGGACTACAACCTGGCCTCCCGCTGTCTGGGCACCCCCGCCTGGCGCATCATGTTGAAAAACCTGCTCCCCTATCTGGTGAGCATCCTCACCCTCCGCATGGCCCTGGCCATTCCCGCCGCCATCGGAAACGAGGTTTTCATCACCTACATCGGCCTTGGCGTGCCTTTGGAGGTGCCCACCCTGGGCAACCTCATCAATTCCGGCCAGACCTTTATCAATGAGCCGACCCTGAACTATCAGCTCTTCCTCCCGGTGCTCATTCTGTCTATCGTCACCATCTCGTTCTATGTGGTGGGCAACGCCTTCGCCGACGCCGCCGACCCGAAAAATCACGTCAATTGAGGAGGTCATACGATGGCTGAAGATATCATCCTATCCGTCCATGACCTGGACGTGAAATTCACCCTCCGGGGCCAGACCCTCCACGCCATCCGGGGCATCTCCCTGGATGTGTACCGGGGGGAGTCCCTGGCCATTGTGGGCGAGTCCGGCTCGGGCAAAAGCGTCTTTACCAAGACCTTTATGGGCCTGCTGGACGCCAACGGCTCCATTACCGGCGGCTCCATCCGCTATGAGGGCCAGGAGCTGACCCAGCTCAAATCCGACAAGGACTGGCGGGCCATCCGGGGCCGGGAGATCGCTATGGTCATGCAGGACCCCATGACCTCCCTCAACCCCCTGAAAACCATCGGCGCCCAGATCGAGGAGGCGGTGGTGCTCCACCAGGGTCTGAAAGGCCAGCAGGCCAGGCAGGCCGTGCTGGAGGTGCTGGAAGAGGTGGGCATCGACGACCCACAGCGCCGGTACCGCCAGTATCCCCACGAATTCTCCGGCGGCATGCGCCAGCGGGTGGTCATCGCCATCGCGGTGGCCTGCCGTCCCAAGATCCTCATCTGCGACGAGCCCACCACCGCCCTGGATGTGACCATCCAGGCCCAGATTTTACAGCTCATCCGGGAATTGCAGAAAAAATACGATCTCACCACCATCTACATCACCCATGACCTGGGGGTGGTGGCCAACGTGGCCGACCGCATCGCCGTCATGTACGCCGGCGACATCGTGGAGATCGGCCGGTGTGAGGAGGTCTTTTACGACCCCCGGCACCCCTACACCTGGGCCCTCCTCTCCTCCCTGCCCCAGCTGGGCGTAAAAGGTCAGCCCCTCTACTCCATCGCCGGCACGCCCCCCAACCTCTTCCAGGAGGTCAAGGGCGACGCCTTCGCCCCCCGCAATCCCCAGGCCCTGAAGATCGACTTTGTGGAGCGTCCGCCCTACTTTGACGTGACGCCTTCCCACCGGGCCCGCACCTGGCTGCTGGACCCCAGAGCGCCCAAGGTGGAACCGCCGGAGCACATCCGGCAGCTGCGGAAACAGGGGGTGAACCCGTATGTCTGAACGTAAAAAGCTACTGGAAGTGAACAACCTGGAGGTCACCTTCGGCTCCCGCCGCCACCCCTTCCGGGCGGTAAAGGGGGTCTCCTTCGACATCTTCGAGGGCGAGACCTTCGGCCTGGTGGGGGAGTCCGGCTCGGGCAAGACCACCATCGGCCGGGCCATCATCCGCATCCACCCCACCTCCGGCGGCGAGATCCGCTACCGGGGCCAGAAAATCAACGGCCGCATCAGCGCCGCCCTGGACCGCACCGTCACCCGGCAGATCCAGATGATTTTCCAGGACCCCATGGCCTCCCTCAACGAGCGGGCCAAGGTGGACTACATCGTCTCCGAGGGCCTCTACGGCCGTCACCTCAAGGAGGAGGAGCGGCGGGAAAAGGTGGCCAAAGCCCTCTCCGACGTGGGCCTGCTGCCTGAGTTCGCCAGCCGCTTCCCCCACGAGTTCTCCGGCGGCCAGCGCCAGCGCATCGGCATCGCCCGCGCCCTCATTATGGACCCGGATTTCATCATCGCCGACGAGCCCATCTCTGCCCTGGACGTGTCCATCCGGGCCCAGGTACTCAACCTGATGAGCCAGCTGCAAAAGGAGCGGGGTCTCACCTATCTTTTCATCGCCCACGACCTCTCCGTGGTGCGCTTCATCTGCGACCGCATCGCCGTCATCCACAAGGGGGAGCTGGTGGAGCTGGCCGAGAGCGAACAGCTCTTCGCCAATCCCCTCCACCCCTACACTCAGGCCCTCCTTTCGGCCATTCCCATGCCCGACCCCATCGCCGAAAAGCAGAAAAAACTCCTGGTCTACGACCCGTCCATGCACCACTACGAAAACGATCCGCCCGCCTGGGTGGAGGTGGAGCCGGGACACTTCCTCCTTGCAAACCAGGAAGAGCTGGAGAAGATAAGAGATAAAAGATAAAAGATAGAGAACCGGGGCGGTAGACGTGGCTTGCCCCGGTTTTCTCACCGATTTTGTGGGGAAAGATGGAAGCTTTCTTTGCTTCTTTCTTTCTCGAAAGAAAGAAGGAGAAGAGATGATAACCCCCAAACCGCTTTTTCCCGGGGCGCGGGCGGCGCTGGTGTGCGCCTCCTCCGCCGTACCGGAGGACCGGCTGGAACCGGCGCTGGAGGCCGTCCGGGCTCTGGGTCTGGAGCCGGTCCCCTACCCCTCCTGCTATTTTGCCAACCGCCACGGCTACCTGGCCGCCGATGACCGCCAGCGTGCCCATGACATCAACGCCGCCTTTGCCGACCCGTCCATCGACGGCGTTCTCTCTATCCGGGGCGGCTACGGCGCCCACCGCATCCTCCCCCTGCTGGACTATGACCTGATCCGCGCCAACCCCAAATATTTTTCCGGTTACAGCGATGTGACCGCCCTCCACACCGCCTTTCAGCAGCGGTGCGGCCTGGTGACCTACCACACCCCCATGCCCTCCACCGAGTACTATGAACCGGTGGACCCCTTCACCATGGGAGAGCTGCGCCGCGCCCTCTTCGGCGCCCTAACCGGCACCCTTCCTCTCCCGGAGGGCGCCCACCACTGTGAGACCCTCTCCGGCGGCTGCGCCACCGGACGGCTGTGCGGCGGCAACCTCTCGCTGCTGGCCGCCTCCCTGGGCACCCCCTGGGAGATCGACACCACCAATAAAATCCTCTTTTTGGAGGACATCGGCGAGAAAACCTACCGCATTGACAGTATGCTCACCCAGCTGCGCAACGCCGGCAAATTCGACGCCTGCGCCGGGGTGGTGCTGGGGGCCTGGACCGACTGCGTACCCGAATACCCCGAGAAAACCCTCACCCTGGCGGAGATTTTCCGGGAGCTCATCGTCCCCGCCGGAAAGCCTGTGCTGGCCGGCCTGCCCTGCGGCCATGTGCTGCCCACCCTCTCCCTGCCTTTGGGCGAGACGGTCACCCTGGACGCCGACAGGGGCGTCTTAACTGTCCACAAGGGAGGCGATTACGGTGGATAACACGCTGGACCAGTGGCTTTCCCACGAGATCGACGCCTTCCCCGGTCAGGTCTCCCTGCTGATGACCGACCTGGAAAGCGGAACTGTCCTCCACGCCTTCCAGCCGGACGCGGTGGTCACCTCGGCCTCCACCATCAAGCTCCCTATCCTCCTCACCGTGATGGAGGCCGTCCAGCGGGACGCTTTTCAGCTCCAACAGCCCGTTGCGGTGCCCGATTCCGCCATTTTGCCCGACACCACCGTCTTTGAGGATGAAAACCGGAGGGAGACCTACCCGCTTCTGGAACTCCTCTACTGGATGATTACGGTGAGCGACAACACCGCTACCAACGTACTCATTGACCTGGTGGGCATGGAGGCGGTCAACGGCCTTTGCCGCCGCTGGGGGGCGTCCCACACCCAACTCCGGCGCAAAATGCTGGACTTTGCCGCCCAGGCCGCGGGACGGGACAACGTGACCACCGCCCGGGACCAATACGTCCTTTACGCCGGGCTCTACGAGCGGGCCCACAGCCAGGAGGGCCCCTGGGTCTTTGCCTTGGATACCCTGCTCCGCCAGCGGTGCCAGGACGCCTTCCTCCGCTATCTCAACGGCCCGGTCACCGTGGCCCACAAGACCGGCGGACTGGATCATGTCCACCACGACGCCGGGCTTTTTCTCAGCCCGAAGCGCCCCTACTATCTGGGGTGCTTCACCTGGGACGGCCCGTCGCTGGACGGTCAGCCGGAGCAGGCCCGCTTTTTGGGGAAACTCGCCCGCCGCATTTGTGATTTTTATGGGTAATTTTATTTTCTTATATTACGAGGTGTTGTTATGAAAGCGCTGATCCAAAGTCCCATCTGCCCCTTAAAATCCCGGCCCCATCTCCAGAGCGAGCTGGCGGACGAGGCGCTGCTGGGCATGACGGTGGAGGTGCTGGAGGAGAGCGGCACCGGCTGGTACCGCATCCGCACCCCCTACCGCTACGAGGGCTGGGCCCCCATGGAGGGGCTTCTCTTCGGGGAGGGACAGGTCCACTGGTGGGAAGCCCTCCCCAAGCAGGTGGTGCTGCGGGGGGTGTGCGACGTGCTGTCCGCACCCACGGTGCAGAGCTGGTGTGTGGAGACGGTGACCCGGGGCGATCTGCTCGCTCCCATTGGTAGACCGGATGACAACGGCTGGCAGCGGGTGGCCCTGCCCGACGGCCGGGAGGGGTACACCAAAACCGGTTTTTTGGGCCCGTACCACACCGCCCCCAGCTCAGACGATGAGGAGACCTTCCGCGCCGCCGTGGCCCAGACCGCCAAAACCTACCTGGGCGCCCACTATCGCTGGGGGGGTAAAACCCCCCTGGGCATCGACTGCTCCGGTCTGGTGTCCATGGCCTATCTCCTCAACGGCGTCGCCATCTACCGGGACGCCCACATCGTGGAGGGCTTCCCCGTCCACGAGATCCCCCGCAGTCAAATCAAAACCGGCGACCTTCTCTTCTTCCCCGGCCATGTGGCCCTCTACCTGGGGGACGGCCGCTACATCCACTCCACCGCCCGCAACGGCAGCGACGGCGTGGTCATCAACAGCCTGGACCCCAGCCGCCCCGACTACCGGGAGGACCTGGACAAGGGCATGACCGCCGCCGGCTCCATCTTCTGAGCAAAAAAATCCGTTTCCCTCCCAAAGCAGAAGGGAAACGGATTTTTTTAATATTTCCGCTCTTTGTCCCGAACAAAGATATGCTTGACGTTGGGCAGGTTGGTGGAACGGACGTCGATCTCAAACCGGTCCAGAGCCTTGAAGAGCTTGGTCAGCTTGGAAAAACCGAAGTTGCGGGGGTCAAAGTCTGGCTGCTTCTTGACTAGGAGATTGCCCAGCTCCCCCATGAAGGCGTAGCCCTCCTCGTCGGCCAGATCCTCCACCGAGTCGGCCAGCAGCTCCACAATATCCTCCGGCACCAGCGGCTCGCTGTTCTCCGCCTTGGGCGGCTCCGGCTTGGGGACGGGCTCCGGTTTTTTGCGGCGCTTCTTGGTGGCGTCGGCCTTCTCCTGCTCCTGCCGCTCCCGTTCCTGCCGCTCCTGCTCCGCCTTCTGCCGGGCGCGCTCCGCCTCCGCGGCGCGGGCCGCCTCCCGGGCCGCCTGTCTGGCCTTCTCCCCGGCGGCACGGATGACTTCGATGTAGACGAACTTATCGCAGGCCACGATAAAGGGGCCGGGCGTTTTTCGCTCCCCCATGCCGTAAACCTTCATCCCCGCCTCCCGCAGCCGGGTGGCCAGGCGGGTAAAGTCGCTGTCACTGGACACCAGCACGAAGCCGTCCACCCGGCCGGAATAGAGAATGTCCATGGCGTCAATAATCATCGCCGAGTCGGTGGCGTTTTTGCCGGTGGTATAGGCATATTGCTGGATGGGGGTCAGGGCGTTTTCCAGCAGCAGCGGCTTCCAGGTGGACATATTGGGGCTGGTCCAGTCGCCGTAAATGCGCTTGATGGTGGGGGTGCCGTAGACCGCCACCTCGGCCATGACCTCCTTGATGGCGGTACGGGGGGCGTTGTCGGCGTCGATGAGGACCGCCAGACGCAGGTCGTTGCTGTTGTTCTCCAAAGAGCAGCGCTCCTTTCTGAATGAGATAGGGCGTCAGTCGCTGAGGACAAAGTGGAAAAAGCGCAGCATCTCGTACCAATCGTCGCTGGTGAAGCGCACGTTTTTCTCGTCCTCCAGGGTGGCGCCGGGGTAAAAATGCCGGTCATAGGCCCGCTTGTGCTCCCGGAAGCGGATGGTCACGTCAAAGTGGTCCGGCAGGGTGAGATAGCACTTTTTGGCGTTTTTCACCGCCTTTTTGGCCCCCTCCTTAATGGCGCGGAGGGCGGCGTCGGGGTGCATGGACACCACGCTGCCCCCCCGGCCCTCGTTGACGGCTACGGTGGTGATATTGGGAATGAGCTCTTTTGCGAAGTCGCACAGGGCCTTGTCCCCCGTCAGGAAGGCCACCGGCACCTGATAGTAGGCGGCGGTATAGGCGTTCATGAGGAATTCGCTCATCCGCACGCCGTTGAGGACCACGATGTCGTTTTTCAGGTTCATGGTGTGGGACAGGGGGTTGCCGCCGCAGGAGGCCCAGGCGTGGTAGCCGGTACAGAACACGGCGTCATAGCCGTCCTGATCCAGACCGCTCATCATGCTCAGCGGGTCGCCGCTCCAGCCCCGCAGCACCCGGGCGGCCTCGGGCAACTGGGCCGGGTCCAGATTGCGGGCCGAATCGTGGGCGTCCTTGACCAGGATGGCGTCCGCGCCGCCGGCAAGGGCCCCCTCACAGGCGGCCTTGACCTCCAGGGTCATCTGCTTGCGGAAGTAATTATAGTCATAGGGGGTGGACCGCTCGGTCTCGCACCAGTCGGCAATGCCGCAGGTTCCCTCAATGTCAGCGCTGATAAACACATTCATGGCTGTTCTCCTCTCTTTTCCGTACAAACTATCTCTGTGTCTCTTTTGGATCTCACCAAACGCTTTTCCTGCAAAACGCTTTCAGAGCAAATAGACCACCAATCCCGCCACCAGCAGCAGATAAACCGCCATTCCCGGATTCAAGAGGAAAAACTTCCACTTTTCCCGCTGTGGAATGGGATTTTCCTGCGGATCGGTGACGTATCCGGTCTCTTCCAGGCGGAACCATCCCCGCCGGGTCAAGGCCACCACGATTCCCAGAATCAGCGCCCCCAGGATGACCACAGCGGCCAGATTGCCGACGGGTTCCCACGGCGTCTCCATCAGCAGCCCGCTGCCCAGGAGATTGACCGCGCTGTGGATCGCCATATTTTGCCATATATTCCCGGTATACACCGCCAGCTTGCCCAGAACCAGCCCCACACAGAAAGCGTAAAACATCTGGGACAAGTTCCCGTGGAGCAGCGCGAAGCAAAGGGCGGTGGCGGTCACCGCGAAGCGCTCCCCCCAGGGCAGCAAACGGCGCAGCAGGTATTTGCGGAACATCAGCTCCTCAAAAATGGGGGCCAGCACACACACCATCAAAAAGGTGCAGATCCAGGGAAAATCCAGCATCTCCTCCACCGGATTGCTCACCGGCCGGCCCATCAGCAGCTCGATGCCCTTGAGGACCAGCAGCGTGGCCAGATTGGACCCGTACAGCACCGCGAAGGAGAGGCTCCCCCACTCCAGCATTTCCCCAAAATCCAGCGTCCTGGGCGGGCGGCGGAGGGGCGGCGGCGGCAGATCCCGCAGCATCAGGGCAAAGAGCGGAAAGGCCACGCCGTAGCTGGAGACCGCCGAAACCAGCCACAGGCCCACCTGCTGCTCCCCTTCGTTCAGCCTCAGGAGCATCAGCGGCACCGACAGCACGACCTGGGCGCAGTTGGAGGAGAGCACATAGACCACCAGCGCCCACGCCATCCGGCTGCACCGGCGGCGCTGCTCCCTCCGCCAGGCCCACATGGGGTCGCAAAAATTTTTCTCCATGGTCCCTCCTCTCCGCCGCGGAAGGGGAAACTCCCTGTCTCCCATGGCTTTGCTCAGTTCTCCGTCTCTTAGTATACCAGTCCGGCGGCCGTTGGGCAAGAGGGCTACATATTGACAAGCCGCGCCTTCTGTAGGAGTACAATACATGTTGGACAGTTGAATAAAAAAGGATGAAGGATAGGGCCTCATCGGTTAAAGTTGAGTTGCGACACAACAACTTGACGAGAGGGGGCCA
>NZ_JACLZC010000058.1 GCF_016901735.1 Pseudoflavonifractor phocaeensis
CTCCTGCTCCAGCCGTTCCAGCCAGGGGTGGGGGTCCAGGTGGGCGTAGTCGCTGTGGGCATCCCGCAGGGCGCTGCACACCTGCCGGGCCTGTTCCAGGGCGGCTCGGTCCTGCTCCAGGGCGTTGAGCTGGTCGGCCAGGGCCTGGTCCAGCGAGAGGGTCCCCTCCTGAAGGAGGCGGATGGTGTCCACCTCCAGATGGAGCTTGCGTAAGAGCTTGATCTTTTGCAGGGCGTCGGCATCGTCCAGGGTGTAGGAGCGATAGTTGTTGCTGGCCCGGATGGGAGAGATCAGCCCCTCCCGCTCATAATAGCGGATGCTGGTGCGGGGCATATTTACCAGGGTTTCAAGTTCCTTGATGGTCATAAGCCCACCTCCTTTGTCTCGAGTGTAAGCTATGGAGTGGGGAGACAGTCAAGTATTTTTTTCAAAGTAAAAATAAAATAATAAAAACGATTTGTATAAAAGAATAGAAAAACAACGAAACAGCATGAAAAATCAGGGGCGGCGCATGGTGAGGGAGATGCGCTTGTGGGGGATGTCCACCTCTTTGACCCAAACGGTGACCACGTCTCCCACCGACAGCACCTCAGAGGGGTGGCGGACCTTTTTGGGGGTGTTCAGCTGGGAGATGTGGACCAGCCCGTCCTGGTGGACGCCGATGTCCACAAAGGCCCCGAAGTCGATGACGTTGCGCACCGTGCCGGTCAGCTCCATGCCGGGCTTTAAGTCCTTCATCTCCATCACGTCGGTGCGGAGCATGGGCTTGGGCAGCTCGTCCCGGGGGTCCCGGCCCGGCTTGAGGAGCTCCTTGACGATGTCGGCCAGGGTGGGGGTGCCCACGCCGCAGGAGGCCGCCAGAGCGTCCAGCCCCTGGGCCTCCACCTGGGCGCTCAGGTCGCCCAGCTTACCCGCCTGTACGTCCTCCAGGGTGTGGCCGCACAGCTTCAGCAGGGTTTCGGCGGCCTGGTAGCTCTCCGGGTGGACGCCGGTGTGGTCCAGAACGGCGGCGCTCTCCGGCACCCGCAAAAAGCCGGCGCACTGCTCAAAGGCCTTGGGGCCCACCTTGGGTACCTTCAAAATCTGCCTGCGGCCGGTAAAGGGGCCGTTTTCCTCCCGGTATTTGACGATGTTTTTGGCGGTGGTGGCGTTGAGGCCCGCCACCCGGCGGAGGAGCGGCGCGGAGGCGGTGTTCACATCCACCCCCACCGCGTTGACGCAGTCCTCCACCACGCCGGACAACGTCTCGTCCAGCCGGGCCTGAGGCATATCGTGCTGATACTGTCCCACGCCGATGGCTTTGGGGTCGATCTTAACCAGTTCGGCCAGCGGGTCCTGGAGCCGCCGGGCGATGGACACGGCGCTTCTCAGATTCACATCATAGTCGGGGAACTCCTCGGCGGCCAGGGGAGAGGCGGAGTAGACCGACGCGCCCGCCTCGCTGACCACCATGTAGGAAACGCCGCCGCCGATTTCTTTGATCATCTCGGCGGTCATAGCCTCAGTCTCCCGGCTGGCGGTGCCGTTGCCGATGGCGATGTGGACCACTCCCCAGCGGCGGATGAGCTTTTCCAGGGTGTCCATGGCCTCCCGCTTCTTCTTGTCGTTGAAGGTGGGGTAGACCACGGCGGTGTCCAGCACCTTGCCGGTGGCGTCCACCACAGCCACCTTGCAGCCGTTGCGGTAGCCCGGGTCCAGGCCCATGGTGACCTTGCCCTTCACCGGAGGCTGCATCAGCAGAGGCTTTAGGTTCAGTCCGAAGTTGTGAATGGCTCCTTCGTTGGCCTCCTCGGTGAGGGAGGCGCGCATCTCCCGTTCCAGGGAGGGCTGGAGCAGGCGGTCATAGGCGTCCTCGGCGGCGGCGCGGACAAAGGCCATGGCAGGCGCGCCGGGCATAAGCACCGAGCGGCGCAGGAGGATGAGGGCGGTTTCCCGGTCCAGTTCCACCGCGGCTTTGAGGAATTCCTCCCGTTCGCCCCGGTTGACGGCCAGGACCTGATAGCCCTGGACGGCTTTTAAGGGGGACTTAAAGTCATAATAAAGGCGGTAGACGCTGTCGGCAGTGTCGTCCTTTGCCTTGTGAGAGGTCAGGAAGCCCTTGGCCTGGTAGAGGTTCCGAAGCTTTTTCCGCAGCTCGGCGTCGTCGGAGATCCACTCGGCGATGATGTCGTTGGCACCTTGCAGGGCGTCCTCCACCCCCTCCACACCTTTCTCCGAGTCAATATAACCGGCGGCGGCTTCTTCCGGCGCGGGACCTTCCCGATCCTGGGCGAAGAGGAGGGCGGCCAGCGGCTCCAGGCCCTTCTCTTTGGCTGCGGTGGCCCGGGTACGGCGCTTTTGCTTATAAGGCCGGTACAGGTCCTCCACCTCCGCCAGGGTAGCGGCGGCGTTGACGGCGGCGGTCAGCTCCTCGGTCAGCTTACCCTGGGCCTCAATGGCGGAGAGGACCTCCTCCTTCCGCTTGGCCAGATTGCGCAGGTAGTTGAGCCGGTCGGCCAGGGTGCGCAGGGTGGTGTCGTCCATGGCTCCGTGGAGTTCCTTCCGGTAGCGGGCGATAAAGGGGATGGTGTTGCCCTCGTCGATGAGCTTGACCACGTTTTCCGCATATTCTGGTTTGATGCCCAACTCATTGGACAGAGTGGTGATAATGAGATCCATCGTGATATGCTCCTTTAAGATCGGTTTGGTTTCATCTTACCACACCCGTATGCCGCGGGCAACCGTTCTTTGGGTCCGCGGGAGACGGCAAATGGCGTATGGACCGGAGAGGGTCCATACGCCATTTTACACGCTTTTCAGAGGGAAAAGAGGGGGAAGCTGTCACTCAATGCAGGAAGCTGCTTCCAGACCCGCCGCCGGGACCGCCGGGGCCGGGCCGCCGTCCGCCGCCAAACGACGGACCGGATCTTCCGGATGGCTTGACGTCGGCGCTGTTGAACTGATTGGGGGTGTTGGACATATTGCTGTGGACGTCGGAGGTGACGTGGGTGGTATGCTGTTTGGTCAGCATGGCGGGGGTGGCGGCCAGCAGCAGCCAGAGGAGCAGCCAGCACGGCCAGGCCGGCAGACCGGCCAGAGTGCCCAGCTCCATGATGAGGGCGCCCAGCAGGGAGAAGGCGCCGCCGAAGATGAGGATGCGAGGCGTCTCGCCCATACGGGCGCAGGCCATGGCCTTGGTAAAGGCCAGCAGCGCTCCCAGCAGGAAGAGGAAGACCACCCGCAGGATGCCGTAGAGCAGATCACGGCCCGGCGTCACCCGGGCGGAGAAGAGATCCCGGTTGGCCACGCCGTAGGCGGCCTGCTGCATACCGGAGGCCAGGCTGCCGGCCTGCTCTACCGGGACAAAGACGCCGCCGGTTTTTTGAGCGATATTGTTGAGGAGAGACTGATCCACGGCCCCCAGTCCCACCGTACTGATGCTGATGCCGGATTTGACATAGTCGCTGAGCAGACTGTCAATGGAGCTGAAGAAGCTAATATCGCTGGCGGCGCCGTCGGTGAGCAGGACCACCTTGGGCGCTGTGCCGCCGGACCATACGCCGTTCCGGTAATCGTCCAGGATGGTGGTAAGGGCCGCCTTCATATAAGTGCTGCCCCCCACGTCAGGGATGGTATAGTTGCTGCCCTCAGAGCTGGAGGCCATGTCCCGTACCAGTTGGGTATCGTTGGCAAAGACATAAACGGCATAGGGAAATCCATCCGGCTGGGTAGCCAGTACCTGATTGATGGCGTCATAACGCAGCTGGTCGGGGTCGCTGCCCGACATGGAGCCGGACTCGTCCAGCAAAAAGATGTAAGAGGTGGCGGAGGAGATGGTTCTTTCTTCCCGGTCGTAGATCCACTCAAAAACCAGAGCCAGAAGGAAAGAGAGCACCAGCAGCACCGCCAGGCCGGCGGCGATGGCGCCGGTGCTGGTGAGAAACAAAAATTCTTCGTCAAACCCGTTTTCCAGCTTACTGACCACAAGGACAGTGAGAGAGACGATCAGCACCAGCAGGAAAAACAGGATAGCGATGAGCAGCGGACGGGCCAGGACATGGATCAGGGCCTTGTACAGCAGACTGTCAAGGAACCAGGCGACCAGGCCCGCGGCCAGAGTGGCCAGGAAAAGCGGGAGGTCAAACTGCTTCGTTGCAAGGTATGAACCGTTTTGCGCATATTGATTTGGCAGTTGTGGGCGTTGGTTTTTCATAAAAGATCCCCCATGATGATAGTTTGCATGTTAAAGGAAGAGTAGGAGAATAAGAGAGGCGAACGCCATGACAACGGGAATCCAGGTGCGCAGCCGAATGGCCATAGCATATTCGCCGTCGTAGATGTGGGTATTATCATGGGCGGTGCGCTCCATGAAAAAGCAGATGACGCACCAAAAAAAGGCGGCACACAGGCTGGCGGCCAGCTTGAAGGGAGAGGGCAGAGAAAGCGCGCTCAGATCCAGCCGGGTGCCCAGCAGCAGCAGCAGGGCAGCTACACCCCAGAAGCTGTGCATTACCAGGGGATGCTGTCCCTTATCCGCCAATACGCGGCAGATATAGCGTACGATCAGCAGGAGCACCACCAGTAGCAGGTAGAAAGGACGCAGCTGGACCGTCCGCCCGGCGGCCAGGAGTAGGGGCAGCGTTACCCCCAAAAAGGCGGCCAGGAAGGTGTTATCTGACCGGGACATTAAGGGGAAAAGCTGAGAATGGAACCGGCGGAGGAAGGCATAGACCAGCATAGCGATCGGTACGCCAAAAAAGGAAACGTATGGATGGAAAAACTGTGTCCACACCATGGAGAGCAGCGAATAGACGGTCCATGCGAACATGGAGCAGGCCGTAATGTGATTGGTGTAGCCGCTGAGCTCTGAATCCCAGTCGTCCAGCGTGGTTTTCTTTGCCAAAAGAAGAGAACCCAGCAAAAGTACGATCACCGCACAAGCCACCCGGAAGCGCTTGCCCAGTAAAATCATCTCCATCTGCCACAGTCCGGTGCTCCCGAAAAAGAGAGTAACCACGCAAAACAAAAGAGACAGACAGAAAAAGGTGGGCAAATGGGACACGAAATTTTGCTTCGCCGATGCGGAAGTACGGCTTGTCTCGGCGCCGCTGGATGTACGGGAGATGTTCTTTGGATCCAGAGTGGCCGTGAGATCGGCACACAGGCACAGCCCCCCAAAGAGCAGCGGGATGTTCAATACGGTACGGACATCCGCAGCTTCCAGTACGGCAAAGCGAAGGTCAAGATCCAGACTTGGAAGGAAAAGGGCGGAGGCCACACTCATGCAGAGGAGGGAGAGAATCACACCAAAGGCGAGATAGCGCAGGATGTAAAAAAGGAAGTGCTTGGAGTCTTTGCCCAGCTGGTGGATCAGTACCAGCGCCACAACGGAGCCGGCCAGAAGGGGAAGCGCGGTAGACAGATAGTGCAACGCAATGGGAAAAGTATTGGCCGCACCATCGGAGCTAAATTGTGCGGTATTTGGAAGAGCAACATAAAGAAGCATCCAAAAGGCGGCAAATAGGGGAAGATTTGATTCAAAAGAGCGTTTGAAGCCGCGAAGCCCCAACAAAACCAGAAGGACCAATAAAAGGATTCCAGCCGCTATCAGCATACCCTGGCTGAACTGCGCGTCAATCATTTCGGTATATGCTCCAAGCAGATAGAGTCCGGCGGCCAGCAGAGTAAAAAGGAACGTAATTACATTCAGATGGGAATCATTCAGTTTCATGAGAGACCTCCGTCAGAACAGCGCCGCCACAGCCAGGAGCCAGCATAGTAAAATCAGGTAATAGGCAAACCTGTGGGAGTGATAGGGGGCGGCAAGCAGAGAAAACAGACTGGAGGCCAGTGCCGCCAGCGCCGCTGTGATGGCAAAGACGCCGAAAATCACGTTGAAAAAGGCGGTTAGGAAAGAAAAAATCAGCGTGAGAATGGAAAGAAACAGCGTCTGCCGGCAGCGGATCAGATTCTGGGAACGATAGCGCAGGAGCTGAGCGGCATTGGATGACCATTGCCGGCCTTCCCTTCCCGCCAGCGCGGTGGGATGCTCGAATAGCTCCGCCGCCCGGCGCAGATTCTTTTTCGTGCCGTTGATGTCATAGTCCGCCAAAGCGCCGTAGGCCGGTCCGTAGCCCAATGCCGCCGCCACTTCGTAGTAAGGACGCCCCAATGTAGTCTTATTTTTCCGATCCTGCGGGTGGTAATAGCAGCCCAGCTGATAGCTGGCATAGGCATTGCCGGCCTGGGACAGGCGCTCCAGATCGCTCAAAGGCTGAGCCGGATCACCGCCTCCCAGAAGCTGATGGATCGCGTTCTGGAGAGAAAGGTCCTCCTCCTCTCCCAGAAGGACCATTCCCTGACGGCGTTTGCGCAGAATGGGCAGGAGAAAGCGGGGCTGATTGAGAAATTTAATCCCGGCGGCGGAAGTCAGCGCCCCCAAAAATTTCCGGATCGTCTGAGCGGAAAGACCGGTGGCACGCTCTGCGCTGCTGACCAGTACGTTGACCTCCGACTGGGGAAGAGAGCCCTGGGCCAGCGCGGCCGGAATGGAGGGACAGGCGGACAGGATGAGCTCCATGGTGATGGCGTCGCCCGGCTGCGCCCCCAACTCTGTCATACGGGCGCGGAGCGCTCCCGGGTCGCTTAAGATTTGAACACCGTTTTCGACAATAATTTGTTGTAAAATGCGGTTCATATGTCACCTCACACCTGATAGTTCTGCACCATATCCCAATCAGTTCCCACATAATTGGCTGTAATCTCCTCTTCGGACATACCATTTTTCTGCCGGTCCGCTTCCAATGCCTCGATCCAGCGGGCGGGAGACCAGTAATCGGCTTTCGCGTCGTATTCATACTGATCTGGGTGGCACATCGCCAGAAAGAGACCATCGAACAGGGCCTTCAATTCTGGTGCGGAGCGCTCCCATTGCTTCTGGATGAGCTGATGTTCGTAAGAAAAGCCAAGACGGTTGTTTCCGTTGGGGTCCATAATGTAATCAGGGAAATTCTGGTATTGGATGTTATATTCCTCTCTCAGTCTGGGTAAAAAGGCAGTACCAACGAAGGGATGGGTGAGATAGAGAAGGTAAAAGGCCAGCACGGCAGCGGAAAAGAGATCCCGCATACCGCCGGTAATCGTCCATCCGGCCCTCAGCAAAAGCGTCTCCATTTTCTGGGGGATAGAGCAGTAGCCGCCCCGGCGCACCACAGACTGGGGGATATCCAGCTGGCCGCAGGTTTCGGTGGGCCAGAAGAACACCTCATTGGAGGAGACATCCACCCGGAGCTGTTCTCTGGCAAAGCCGTTGAGGGTCAGTTTGGCGCGGTGAAGGATGTCGATGCGGGAAAAGAGACTTTTCGCCAGCGTCCAGCAGAGCAGGTTGGGCTTGCCCAGAAAAAGGCGGAGAGGCTGAAAGCGGATGGTGTCGATGGGATGGATCAGGCAGCCCTTTATCTCGTGATCCCAGACCAGATCAAAGGGCCAGAAAAAACCGTTCTGATAGAGAAAATTTACCTGCACCGTTTCCAGGACCTCGGCCAAGCGGTTCATATCCGCCGAATTCATGGAAAAGAGAAGCATCCAGGCGTCCTGTCTGTCCCGGTTGGCCGCCACCCGGGCGTAGTGATGCTCTCCCCCCAGACGCTGGAGGTGCGTGGAGTCCTCCTCCAGAAAAGAACGCTCAAACTCCGACTGATCGGAGAGGATCTTATAGGAGTTGGCGCTGATGAGACAGCTGTTGATCCAGGCGTTGGGGGAGGGATAGGTTATTTCTTTCACTTAAGGTGTTTTCCTCCTTTGCCCCGCTTTTTTTGCTGGTGAGAATCGTTGCCGAACAGTACGCTGGTGGACGGCGGAGGCGACGAGGGTTTGTGCCCGAAAATGCCCTGCAAAAAGCCAAGGGGGGATTTTGCCGTCCGTTCCCCGCCGGAACTTCTCCGGTCGTGCTCCGTGTGCTCCTCCGGCGCTTCTCGTTTGCGGGACTCTTTGGGCGTCTCAAAGGGTTGGTTTTTCTGCTGCCTGCTCCGGGAGAAGGACTTTAATTCTTCGCCCAGCTCCTGCAAAATGCGGGGTGACTTATAGTTGATGAACTTACGCATTTCCTTGCGCAGCTCCTCGTCCTCCCGCAGAAAGCTGGACGACGCCAGAGGGGCGTGGAGGTTGTCCGGAATCAGCCCATCCTCCTCCATTTGCTCCACATCTTCCGCCACCATGCGGCAATGGTAGTCGTACGTTCCGTCCTCGTCCTGTGTATAGCTGCGCAGGATGAGAAGGTCCCAGGAGAAGAACCGCTGCGTCTGGATCAGGTAGCAGCACAGGTCGTACAGATGCTCCCGGATCTCATTGCGGTCCCGATGAGAATAAGACGAACCGTTGTTGAAAACGATGCCGGAGAGGGCGGTAATATCGGTGGGATCTTTGATAAATTTACAGAGAATGCGGAAAAATTTGAGTTTTTCAGTGGCACGTGGGTCTTGGCTGACCATCAGATGCTCCGGGACGCTGGACGGCTCGGAGAGCATACTGCGGTAGGAGAGGTGGGTCCACATGAGATCGGCGGCCTCACAGGTCACTTCATGGGCGGAATTTCTGGAGAACCTGGCCTGCTCCAGCCGCTGGACGGATTGCGAGGTAAGACCCACCAGCTCCTGCATGGAAGCGTTGGGGTCCAGCTGCCGCTCCAGGCAGTCCAGCCACAGCTGGCCCACCTTTTTCTCAAAGGGACCGTTGGTGGTGAAGAAAATGTTTGCGCTCTGACAAGCCGCCTCCAATGCTTCGTAGCCCATGCCCTTTTTCAGCAGGGTATCGGTCTGATAAGACTCCCACAGGTCCAGCATCTTGTTGTCAGGATTACGCAGACAGAAGGCCAGCGCGGAGAAGAGAGGCGGATAGTCCAGGGCAATTTTCTGGAGGAGCGGGACGGGAGATTTGCTCAGGGGGATACAGATGAAGAGACAGTAACCCGCCACGATCTGCTGTTCTTTTATGGATAGGCTGGGGAAACGCTCATACAGCATGGCGTTGTGCGCGTCGTCCAGGCAGGCGTTGGGCTGATTGGCCAGAGAGTTGATGAGAGGGAACAGGATGGCGCTCTCGCACATGCGGAAAGAGCGGCCCTGCGCCTCATCCAAAATGGTGCAGAGCAGTGCCTTCTTTTGATCGACGGAGAGCTGTCCCGACATCTGGAGGCAGGAATCGCTCAGCTCGGTCACATCCTGGCGCACTGCCCAAAGGATGAGGTCGGAAATGAAGGGAGCCAGTTCTTCCGCGTTGGGCGGAATCAGAGCCAACAGCTGCAGGACCAGCTCTTTAATCTTGGGAGAACGCTGGTCGGTGAGTTTGATAAGCGTCTGAAGCAGATTGGCGCAGGCAAAGACTGGCGCCAGCGTCAGAAGCTGAGAAACAGCCCTTTCATAGTTTGGATTAACACTGAACAGATAGCGTTCCACCAGCTGGGGCAGGGTGTTGGGACAGGCGTGGCCCTGGTTGATAATGTCTATCAGATGGGCCAGGACCTGATCCAGGGCCTGCTGGTTGACGCCGCTGCCCTTTGCACCGCTGAGGAGATTGGCCAAAAGGCGGGCGGCCTCCTCGTTGCTCAGACTCTGGCCGGAGGAGAGGTAATAGGCGGCCACCACCATACCCAGAGAAATACCCGACCCCTCGTCCGACAGGTCGGAGAGCCAGCGCTGCATTTTGTCCAACATGGCGTGGCGTTCCAACACGGAGGCGTGGGCCAGCGCCCGGAAGAAGGTATCAGACATGGAATCTATCTTGATAGCGGGGAAGGACCGGCCCTGATCCACATCGAAGGGAATGCCGGACTTGCCTAATGTATGTCCACCGACAGAGGAGGAGACACAGACCTTCATGCGGGTGTCGGCGGCAGAGGAGTAGGTAAGGCGTTTTTTGAGCATGGGCAGCAGACCCTCGGCGATGCAGTAGGCCAGCTCCCGCACCAGGACCGGCGTTTCCTCCAGGGGCCGCTTGGTGTAGAGGCAGAGGGAGGCGCTGGTGGTCATAGCTCGGTAAGCACCCAGCAGAAGCTGGGCATAGCGGGCGTCGTCCAGCTGGTATTTTTTCCGCAGCACATCCAGGTCTGGAATGTCATTGGATGGCACAAAGGAAAGAGTTGGAAGATTAGAAGAGGCGGGCTGGGTATAGAGCATATCCTCCATGGAAAGCGAGAGAAGGGAGGCACCCGAACTTCCCTCCATCAGGACCTCGTAATCGTCAGGAGACAGGAGATAGGAGTGGGTAAACATAGCGGTACGGCCGTAGCTGCTGCGCAGGGTAGACCTGCTTAAAAAAATGGTGCCTTTTTCCCCAATAGCGCAGGTAAAGAGCGATTGTCCAACCTTGCCGAAGAGGGGATTCATGGTGTCGTTAAAAAGTTTTCCCATCTCCGCTTCATGATCGGCGGTAAAGCCCGGAGACTGTGCGCAGACAGTGTACCCGGTTGCCGCACGAAAACGGCATACCTGCTCTAGTTTCATCCATTCTCCTCCTCCTCTTCAAAATAAAAGTGTTTTGCGTTCGTCTCGTTTTGAATGGCCCACATTGTCACAAGGTTTTCATATTTCTTTTTTCCCATAAAAAAGCTTTTTTGGGGTTGAGGTTCCGGAATAAAATAGGGCTCCAGATAGCGCTTCTTCCACAGAATCCAACGGATGGGTTCGGCGATCCGCCGGGGATTGGGGGGCGCGGTGGGATAGCCGATGGGGTTGATGGACTGGGAAGCCACTTCCCAGAGACCCAGGTAGATGCGGTCCACATAACCGCCCTGGTGGCTCTCGGCAAAGATCTCGGTGACGATGCCGGAGGCCGTCTCGGCGGTAATGCTGGTGTCAATGGGAAAGGAGATGGGAGCGCCGTCTTTATCCAAAACGGGGCATTTTCCAAAATGCTCCCGCTCTTCCGGAGAGCGGCTGTTCCAATCCTTGGACCAGGATACCAGCTCTGTGAATTTCTTGTAATTTTCGTTGGTAAAGGAATAGAGGTTTTGATATTTCTCAAAACGGTTTTCCACGCCGCAGGTGATCGCCGACACGGCAAAATAGCCTTTTTGGGCGAAAGAAGCCATACTGGCGGTGATCTCGGGGGCATGTTCCGCAAACTCATGGCAAAGCTGCCTGTGGATGCCATAGAAATCATCCCGGTTGAAGCCCTGCGTCTCCGTGTTGGAAAGGTGCTGGAAAATCGGATGGTCAGGGGGAAGCTGGCTGCGGAGTATCGCGTTTTTAGAGGCCCGGTCCAGAAGGATATCGCTCTTGGTCAGGACAGCTGCCACAGGTATGCCGTCCCAGTTGGGATGCTGAGTGTTAAGCTGGACGCGGATGCGATTGACCACGTCGATGACATCCTGCACATGCTTGAGCTTGACCGTGGTGTCGTAGGTGTCGGGCGCGGCGAAAATAGGCACCTGCTCAGGGTCAATGAGGAAGAGCAGCGCGTCAGAGTAGGCGATGAATTTTCCGATGGCGGTGGAATCCTTCTTTTGCCGGTCGCTGGATTCCATGAATTTGATGCAGTTTTCGCCGGCAATGTCGTAAAAGACGATGGTCAGACCGTCGGTAGAGTCATTTTTCTTGGTGAGGGAGACAGCCAGCGGGCGGCGCATGGTCTGGTCGTCGGTACTGCTGGGGAGGGGGTGGTTTTCCATGACCACCTCGTTGACGGCCAGGGCGGAGGGGCCCATCCGGTAGCCGGTGTTCTGGATGACGGTGGCAAAACGGTTGAGCAGCTGGTTGAGATAGACGGTTTTACCGGCGCCGGTGATGCCCACTACGCTGATAAAGAGAATGGGGTATTTGCCGTAGTCGGGCAGAGGGAGGGGGTTGTGACATTTGGGACATAGACGGGTCATCTGACTGGCGGCGCCGGAATAGCGGTCCAGGACCCGGGTAATAAAGCCGTCCTTATCTCGGACAAAGCCGTCGGGATCGGGCTGAAAGCCGCCGCGGGACTCTGTGGAGATCATCTGGCGGAAGGTCTCAGGATCTGTAGGGTCGATATGGGGATAGTCCCAGTTGGGGTCGGCGTCGACATAGCCGCTTTCGCCGCCTCTCTTTTCCCAGAACTCGATGAGCTCCTTATCCAGCTTTTTGTCCGAGTTCAGGCTGTTTTCATCATCGTAGCGGCGGAAAAGCCATTTAATCTCCAAATCGCTGCTTCGCTGACGGTCCTGATTGCTGCTCACCATGGTAAAACTGGAATCGTCCGCCATCTGCTCCTCGGACAGTTCCTCCTGAGTAAACCCGGTGTTGGCCCGGAAGAGGACTGTCCTGTGGGTCATATCGGCAAAGCAATAAGGACATTTGAAGGAGTGATCATCGTAGTAGCTGGAAGGATTACCATATTGGCCGCTATAATTATAATTTGGCATAAACATACCTGTCTTTCTGTAGAGTAGCGCTAAGCCTGGACGTATTTTCCTTGAAACATAGGACTGACCACGACGCTTACCGGCTTGTTCTCGTTGAGGATAGGGATAAAAGTATCGTTCAGATAAGCCTCGGGCAGAGGAATGGGCATAGCATCGCCCACCTGATACATCAGCGCACCGTCGGCATACTGTCCGGCATCCAGCAGCCGCACCTGGAGAAGGCCGGGCTGAGGCGCTTTGTTCGGGCGGTAAACGCCGGGCGTAAATTGCACCGTATAGCGCAGCGGCACATAGCAGGTGGAGCTGGTCGGGTCGTCCGGTACATAGAGGATCGGCTTGCCGTTGGAATAGAAGTCCATGCTCCACACCTGGATCTGCTCGGGAGGAACGGCCTGAAAGCTGCGGAAAACAGGCATGGCGTTAAAAATATTGCGGGGCACGCCCTGAATACGGTAATCTGCCCGCTGAATATTACCGCCGCTGCACAGAGCGGACAGATCCTTGTCTGTCAGATCCAGATCCTCACGGCGAATGGGAGCGCCGGAGCTGAAGCAGAGGGCATAGGCGGCGGCGCGGGGACAGACCAGGCTCAGGTAGCGGCCATGACTATCGCTGCCCAAGGTCAGCTGCTGCACCGTATAGGCAGCGCTGGAAAGTGGAAGAATAGGCAAGACAGATCCCTCCTGTCAATAGATGATGTTTTCCGGCTCGATGGGATAGACCAGAAGCCGTTCAATGCAGTCGTTGCGGGGGACATGGAACACATCCCCGTGAAGCTGGGGATCAATCCGCTCATCAAAATCGCCTTGACTGAGCATACAGTACATCATGGAGGCGCCGGCGGGGGGCGTATAGGTCTGAAGGCGGTTCATCAGATACATATTCTGGCTGAAGCAGGAATCAATAATACCGTCCACGTCGGCAGGCGCGGCGTTGCTGATGAGGAAGTCGTAGTGGTCCCGCAAAGAGAGACGATAGACCGGATCAAGCTGCACCAGTTCAGCAAAGACTTCGCCGGCCTGCTGGAGCAGGGTATCCTCATCGCCGCAGGGACTGATTTTACGGGCCAGCAGATCCCGGTTGGTCACCAGAAGGCTGTGGGTCTTTTGAAGATAGGGGGGACGCATACGGTTGTCTATATTGTGGATTTGCAAATTGGCTTTTGCTGCGTTCAGTACCCGGTCAAACCCATTGGCGGCGGCATTCATTTCCCGCATAGCGGTGGCCAGGACGTTGGCCAGATGAGAAAAAACCGAAATTTTCAGTTCACGGCACGCCTGCTGGTGCAGCCAGTCGTGAAGAGGCATCCGCTCCGAAATTTCCGGCAGATTCCACGCATGATTCGGCGCCATATTTTCCAGCTCACGGGCCTCATTCAGGAGCAGATTGCTCATTTCGTCATAATTCAGAGCCAGATTGAGCTTTTTTCGGAAAAACTCTCGGATAAAAGTGGAACCCTCTTCCGACTCCAGCCAGGCAAAGACGGGCCGGCGATAATAGAGGTCCAGGCAGGCGTTCCACACATCCGCAATGGACTGAAGGGCGCTGGCGGCGATCTCCTGGCTGACCACCTCCTGCTGCTTGGGCCGGAATAGGGGAAAGAGACCGCGCTGCACGCCGTTGAGATTGTCGTCCAGGCGGTTCATCTCGCTGGTGTAGGGCAGATACCGCAGGAAACTGTAATCCTGAGGGAGAAGAGACGCTATTTTTTCCTGAAACAGATTTTCGAAGAAATGTGCGTAGCTATGGTTCTGGCCGCACAGCCGCTCTTTTACGTTGGAGGCATGGGAAGTGGACTGGGGCAGCCTCTGATAGTCGTCCAGAATTTGCCAAAGACAGGCCACGGCAATGTCCCAGGTGGGTTTCTTGAGGATAAAGTAGCTGGCGCTGTGTACCGGATGTTGGTTCAGGAAAAAGGCCAGCGGTTTGCCCAGTTCTTTTTCGCCGGGATAAAAATAAGAGTTGGCAATCAGCAGAATATTGGCAGACAGGCGGTAGTTCTCTCCGATTTCATCAGGACCCAAAAGGCCGGAGGGCGTCAGATCGCTGAGCACCACCAGATGATGTTTGGTCTCCTCCGCCCACTGGATGAGGGCTTTGAGGCGTTTCTCCTTGCGCGCCTTTGCGCCGGGGAGCAGTTCCCGGCAGAAAAGGAAAAATACCGCTTCCACCGAAACCGCGGTGGGAAAGGAGAGAGGCGCTTGAATGGACGCAAAAATATCGTCAAACTTGTCGTCCATAATATCCCAATAGTAGGCGAGATAGACGGAGTAGCTGTTAAATGTATTTCGTACCGACAGCATGGCCTGGCAGGCGTTGAGCACATTGTCCGGGCTGTAAGTCTGGGCCGTCAGAGACTGCAGGACGTTGGCGTTGCTGAGCCAGCAGTTCTGATAGGTGTTCAATACATCGTCCATATGCGCTTCGGCATCCTGCCCCAGGAAAATACTGAGCAGGGGAGCGTTGATTTTCCGACCCTGGCCGGAGACGTCGCTATTGCCGACCAGCATACGGCTGCAATGTGCAATACGCTCCTGATAATCAGGCATATTTCATCCCATCCTTCTTTCTTAAGTGCGCATACACCGCACCGGCTCAAAAAAGCGCCGGTGCGGTGATGATGGATAGAGCAGAGGCGATCAGGGCAGCTTGATCTTTCCGGTGGGATCGGACGTCACCGGAAGCCAGCTGTTGGAATCAGGGTTCCACACATACATGGAGGTGGTCAGGGGGACCCACTGGCCGGCGTTCTGGTCCCATCCGAAATTAGGATTGTTGTTCTCATATACATAGAGATAGCGGCTGCCGTCGGAGACGGTCCACACCTTCGGCTCGGCGGCGGGGGCATCCTTTGCGTTGGGATCGTTCAAATTACGCCACTCTTCCTCGGTAAACTTTTCATGGAACTGAGCGATACACCGGACCAGACCCAGATAGAACCGGGACAGGTCCTTCCGTTCCTCCTCGGGCAGACTGGAGATCACTTTATGCAGCTTGTTAATAGCCTGCTTATCCCACTCCTGCTCCAGGATATAGCCGATGATATTGTCGCCCGGCTGCAAAAGGGCCTTGCGGCGCTCCCGAATCAGTTCATCCAGCTCCTGGCGGGGCTGCTCTTCGGGGGAGAGGGAGCGGTAGGTGCAGAAGGCCTGATAGAGGGGATAGTCCTTGGCGTACTTCATCTCTTCCTCATCCTGAGAGAAGATCAGATCCTTGTCCATACCGCGGCTGTCGGTGTAGGTGTAGAGAATACGGAAAATCTTTTCGTGATAGCCCTGGCCGTTCTTGACATAATAGCAGGGATTACCGGAGGCGTTGATGCAGGACAGAACACGGTAGAAGAGCAGGTCGGTAAAAAATCCAAGCTCGGTATCATACTGATCATACTCATGCTCGATGGCGTCCAGGGTGTCGATACCAGCTTGCAGCATAGCCCGTTTATTCAGCTCATCGCGGACCAATTCCTGCAGCTTGGGATAATGGATGAAGTAATCTTTCCGTACCCGGAGAACCACCTTTTCTCCCAGCTTGGGATCGCCGTCGTTTTTGAGGAGAACCTCTGCCTGCCCCATACCGGGCTTGTGAATGTCCTCCAGCTGCCGCTTCAGCTCCTCACGGCACTTGGTCAATACACCGCGCTGGAATACGTCTTGCTGGATGAAGTCGTCCGTAGTATAGTGTTGGACTTCCACCGGGTTGGTTTTGAGAATGACATAATTTTTTTGCTCGTTGACGCGGATAATGCCGGCCTGCTCGCCCGCATCATAGAGCGCCAAGGCTTCCTCACAACCGGTGAGCAGCGTTTTTTCCTTGGAGTAGGGGGCGGGGACGGGGAGGAAGTTGCGCCAATCCTTCAGGCCGGAGCCGTCCTCGCCGCGGCCGGTGTAGGCGTAGAGATGGGAACCCACGCCGGAGGTATTGGCAGCGGCCTGGTCATAGGCGCCCTTCAACAGTGTGATGCCCTGATAGGCGTAGAAGGGCACGCCGGAGAAGAAACGCAAGGCAAAGATACGGTCCTTCAGGCTGGTTTTACGTACCACATACTCGCTGTGGGACTTTTTGAAGCTGTCGGCGGCATTGCACACGGCGATGGTACTGCGGGGCACCGAAATGCTGCTGGCCTGGAAGGTGACGGCGGGGTTATCCAGAGCGAAGGTGGGATTGCACCAGAACATGGGCAGCGCCGACTGGTGGATACGATGAATGATGTCCCGCTCGATTTCTTCGGCCAGCTGGTCGATATTGCCGCCCGCCTGGGGATAGACGTCCATGAGATAATCTTCCAGAGAGCGGTTGACTTGGGACTGGAACACGTCTTCCATATAGCGGCTGATATACTGGCCGATCTTGCCGTCGTCGCCGGTCTGCCACTGACTGTAGCCCTTGAGAATATATGCAATAAATTTGTTGACCAGTTCATTGACGGCCAGGTTTTCGATGACCTCATCCAGCTTGGACCGCACATCCTTCAGCTCCAGGATGCGCCAGGTGTAGGCGGCGGGTGCGGCGGCGGCGTCGCTGTTCAGGTAACGGATGTCGGCCACAAAGGTCTCGTTCAGGTCGTCCAGCAGATTGATGAGGGGGACAAAGAAGGACTGATAAAGTGCAGAAAGCTCATTTTTCAGGTTGCGCAGGGTGGTAGCCAGGTCGTCGCACTCGTTGTAACGGTTGTAGATGAGATACCACTGCTGTACGGCTTCCACATACCGCTGGTAATTTTTCTTGCTGGTATGATGGTAGAAGTCGGAGCTGCACTGCATGACATACTCGTCATAGCCGCCGGAGCCGTTGCCGCGGAGCTGAAGCTCCTGGGTGGCCTTCTCTTCCTGGGCCTGCCGGATGGCGCCGTCCAGGGCGGACATCAGATCATAGCCCTGGTGGCTCAGCAGGCTGGCGGCGTAATAAGGGCCGTACTCCGGGTCAGTACACAGCTCACACAGCTTGCGGAACACCCGGCCCACCAGGGAGTCAGAGGACGCCTTATCGGGATCAAAGGAACCGAGGGCGCCGTTAAGCGCTTTGCGGTTCTGGGTGCGCTTACCGAAGCAGTGGTCAATCCAGGCGTTGCCCGGATCGGCCCAGGGCTTAGGTGCCTTACCCTTTTGAACAATGCCATAGGAAGCCAGTTCTTTGCGCTCAATTTCGGGCAGGAAGAGAGGGTCACAGTTCCGGACCAATTCATTGTAGACCTGGTTGATGCTGAGCCCCAGCTTTTGCACCCACTCGTCCACGATAGGCTTGGTGATGACCACCTTGTCACGGCCGATGCAGTTCTGGAAACGCTGATAAAATCCCGCGGCCAGGTAGGTGGCGATCTGAGTCATGGGGATCTCAGCGTTGGAGGCGCCCAGCACATGATAGGAGAGGTGGGCGCCGTGATTGCGGGACAGGCCGGCTACGCCTTGGGTGACATTGGCCAGGTGGCCGCGCATGGTCAGACCCTTGTCATCCTCGCCAGCCTTAGAGTTACCCATCTCTACGTCGGCCAGATAGGCCATCACATAGTCGGAGGCCACATGGATGCCGTAGAGGAAGCCGTTGGGGAGCACCTTACCGTCTGCCTGGGTGGCGGAGATCAGATGGCACATATCCACCGGCGGCTCCTGGGTGTGGATGGAGAAGGAACCGTAATTCTGGGAGAAGAAATCGTTGCCGCCCTTCAGGTCCATCAGGTAGTCCAGTTCTTTCATGGCGGCGTAGCCGTTGGAGTGGTTATAATCCACATAGGAGGTGACGGCAGCCACCTCGGGCTTGCTGGTCACCACGTCAGGCAGGAAGAAGAAGCCCATAATGTTGCCAAAAGAGGACCAGCCGCGCTCCTCCATGGCCTTACGGACGATGTAGCAGGTATCCAGGAAGCAGCCGGAGCCGGTGCCGCCGGAGATACCCGCAAAGATGTAAATGTCCAGAGCGGGCTTCTGGAGGCCCTTAAGGGCGGTGGTACATTTTTCCTCGATTTTCAGCTTGAGGGCGGCGGCCTTGCTCAGCAGCAGGTAGCGGCCCACCTGACGGATACCGCCGGCGCCCATGGGAGAGAGCAGGGAGTTGATGCGATCAATTTCCATCCAGTTGAGGGTGGGATTGTTTTTGATGACGTCCTTACCGCCCAACGCCGCCTTCAGCTGAGGATTGGAGACGGAGAAAAACTCGGACCCCTTGTTGAGCCTGGCTTTTCCGTGCATACCGTCGATCTCGGTCTCGTCGGAGTCGATGGCCAGGAACTGGATGTGGTCATAGTGGGGAACAGGTTCGCCCGGATTGTCCGGCTCCAGCTGCTGGTAGACCTTGCGTTTCAGCTCTGCCAGGGCAGCCACGCCGGTGCCGCCGATGCCGATGGCCACCGCCGCCGCGCCCCCATACTGTTTGGACTGCTTACTGGCGGAAATAATGCCTCCGCCATAGTTAAGCAGCAGGGAATCATACGTCATACAATCTTCCTTCTCTCTTATAAAATTTAGATAATATGTAAACCGGAAGCAAAACCGGAGTGACGTACAAGCGCCGTCTCTTTCTTACGTATAAACTATACACGATATAAAAGCACTATACAATAACGATTCAAAAAAGTATGCAAGAAATTACCGTATGACAGGATTAGCTGGCTGGTATGCTGCACTCGGTAAAAAAGATGCGTTGCGGTGCTCCGGACCATTTTCTCCGTCTCCAAGCGCGGCAATTCCCTATCAAAAGAGCGCGGCAGGGCCAGGAAGGTATGATAGAGAATCAGGGCACAGGAAGGGAGTTGCGCCAATCCTTGAGACCGGAGCCATCATCCCCTCGGCCAGTGTAGGCGTAGAGATGAATCCCCGCGCCGGAGCGATTGTCAGCGGTCTGATCATAGGCGTCTCTCAGCATTTTTAGACCTTCATAGGCATAGAGAGGCACGCCGGAGAAGGTGCGCAGAGCAAAGATACGGTCCTTCAGGCCGGTTTTACGTACCACATACTCGCTGTGGGAATGTTTGAAGCTGTCGGCGGCATTGCACACGGCGATGGTACTGCGGGGGACCGAAATGCTGCTGGCCTGGAAGGTAACGGCGGGGTTATCCAGAGCAAAAGTGGGATTGCACCAGAACAT
>NZ_JACLZC010000059.1 GCF_016901735.1 Pseudoflavonifractor phocaeensis
GTCTGGTCTTTCCGTCGGAGGGCGGGGCGCTGCCGGAGGGATGGCGCCGGGTGGAAAAGCTGGAGGCGCTGCTGGAGGACTGCGTGCTGCGCGGTCAGGCGGAGGGCCGAAGAGGGGTGCTGTATCGTCCGGAGCCGTGGGGAAAAACGGTGGCCTTGCCCTTTGGGTGGGGGGGACCGGTTCCGCTGGAGGCGGCCTTTTGCCTTTTGTGTCCGGCGGAGCTGGAGGGCCGTTCCTATCTGCTGCTGGCGCTGGACGAGGGGGGACAGCCCCGCCGTCCGGGGAAGTGGGGGTAAGAAAAACGGCATGGCCGAAGCCATGCCGTTTCTGTCAAAATAGGATTTGTCCGCCACCGGCCGGTCAGGCCGGTGGTTTTGCGTATGGGGTTATACCTGCTCTTTGTCGTTGTTTTCCGCAATCAGGGTACGGATAACCTCCTCCGGCAGGGAGAGCAGACGGCCATATTCCCAGGCGATGCGGCTGCGGTTGCCGCCGAAGTAGGCGCCCGAGGCCACCAGGGCCTTTTTCCGGTCTTTCAGGCGTATGTATTCCTCGATCACATGGTCCGCCCGATAGAAGAGGAAGAGGAATTTCCCCTGATACTGCCCGGCGGGCACCAGGTCGGTGATGAGGGGATCGTCCTCGGGATAGAGCTTGGTCTGATGCTTGCGGCAATTTTCGTGCACAAAGGGGATGAGGGCCTCCCGGTCCTCCCGCCGGTCCAGCGGCCGGCTGACCGCCAGGGCCTTCACGCCCAGGGCGACGGTCTCGTTGTAAGCGTCGATCATGCCGCAGTCAAAGGAAAAAGAATCCATACCTTCTGTGTATTCCATATCTAGGGCCTCCTGTCTGACACTTGCATTTATTCTAACGCATTTTATAAAAGCCTGCAAGAGAAAAAGCGAGAAGGCGGTCAGGAAGGGGAGGATTCTTTCCGGGAGAGGGTGGAGGAGAGCGCGCCGGTGGGACAGACGTCCAGGCAGGCGCCGCAGCGGATACACTCCCTGCTGTTGGGGCTGAGGCAGGGGGAGAGGTCCACCTTGCAGGCCCTCTGGCAGGCGCCGCAGTGGGTACACTTGTGGGAGTCAAAGCGGAAGCGGTAGAGGGCGATTGGGTTAAAAAGACCGTAAATCGCCCCCAGGGGGCAGAGATAGCGGCAGAAGGGGCGGCAGACCACCACCGAGAGGAGGAGCAGCAGGATCAGCAGCGCGCTTTTCCAGGCGAACAGAAAGCCCAGAGCGGCGCGGAGCCCCTCGTTGAGGACGGCCAGAGGCCACCCGCCCATGAGGGTGCCGGAGGGACAGATCCACTTGCAGAACCAGGGTGAGCCCTGCCCCACGGCGTCCACGGCGAAGAGGGGGAGGAGGATCACAAACCCCGCCAGCAGCCCGTACTTGATCCACCGCAGCCAGCGGTCGCCGGGGAGGGCGCGGCACTTTTTGACAAAGGGAATTTTGTAGAGCAGATCCTGCACCAGCCCGAAGGGGCACAGCCAGCCGCAGACGAACCGGCCGAAGAAGGCGCCCACGATCAGGAGGAACCCCACCACATAGGCGGCAAAGCGGTAATTGCGGTTGGAGAGAACCGCCTGAAGGGAACCCAGGGGACAGGCGCCCAGCGCGCCGGGGCAGGAGTAGCAGTTGAGCCCCGGAACGCAGTAGGCTTTGGAGGGGCCGGAAAAGATGCGCCCCGACACAAAGCCCTGGACATAGCCGTTGGTGAGGGCGGTGACGCACAGCTGAACGGCCAGCCGGATGCGCTGGCGGAGGGAGATTTTTTTATCCAAGGCCGATACACTCCATACACAGGTTGGACGCCTTGATAAAGACGATGTCCTGTTCTCCCCGCGTCACGCCGGCGGCCATCAGGACCGCGCCCAGGGCGATCAAAAGCAGGGCGGGGAGGAGGGAGCGGAACAGGGCCCTCATTTCAGCGCCTCCAGCAGGGCGTCGATGATCTCGGCCCAGCCGTCGGCGTCCCGGGCCCCCACATAGACGCTGCCCACCTGGTCGCCGTCCTCGTTGACGAAGAAGGTGGTGGGGACGGCGTAGATCTGGCCGAGGACGTTGGAGGCCAGGTCCTGAGAGGGGATCAGATTCAGATAGGTGACGCCGGCCTCTTCCGCCAGGGCGATGGCGGTGTCCACCTGGTCCTGGTTGACGGTGCCGTCGGCGTTGAGCACATCGGACACCAGGCCGATGATCTGCACGTCCTCATAGTTCTGGCTGAGCTGGGCCAGGTCGGGCATTTCCTCCTTGCAGGGCTCGCAGTAGGTGGCCCATACGTTGACCATGGTCAGTTTTTTCCCGGTCAGGACCGACTGGTCCACCTCGTTGCCCTGGAGATCGGTGGTGGAGAAAGCGGACAGGATGGGCACGTCCTCCTGGACCACCGAGACGGAAGGGACGGGCGTGGGGGTAGGTTCCGCCGGCTGGTCGGAGCAGGCCGCCAGGGCCAGAGTCAGCAGGGCCGCGCCCGCCAGGACGGGAAGGATACGTTTCATACAAAAGCCTCCTCAATGGGAAAGAATCGTATGAACATGATAACCGCACCGGGGCGGAAAAGTCAATCCCATCTTGCAAACCGGAGGTAAAAGGTGGTAAAATAGCGCTTATGTGCCGGCACGTGGAAAAAAGCCGCCGTCCCACAGGGCTTTGACCATTACCGCGCCCATGGGTACCAAAAGCATACCCGCCGGCCCGAAGGCGGAAAAGCCGGCGTACATGGCGGCCAGGGCAGCCAGCGGCGGGAGTCCGGCCGATTTGCCCACCAGCCTGGGCTCCAGTACGCCCCGTACCGCCGCCAGCAGGGCATAGAGGGCCAGCAGTCCCAGGGCCAGCGCCGGCTTTCCCCACAAAAAGGCGCCCGCCGACCAGGGGAGAAGAACCGCACCCGCCCCCAATATAGGCAGCAGATCTACAAGGGAAATGAGCGCGGCGGCCAGCAGGGGGGCGTCCAGCCCCAGCAGGGACAGCCCAACGGTGAGGAGGGTGAAGGTCGCCGCCAGTAGCAGGCCCTGGGCGCGGAGCCAGCCGGACAGGGCGGTGCGCAGCGCGCGTCCCACCAAAGCCAGGCGCTTGTTCCAGCCGGCTGGGAGCAGCCGGCCGGCGCAGCGGCGAAGAGCGGGCCATTGGGCGCTGGTGAGGGCGGTGGCCAGTATGGTGGTCCCCAGCGCCAGCAGGAGCCGGGGCAGATCGGTGCACAGCTCCACCAGCCAGGCCACCAGCGCGGCGCTTGCCTGTCCGCCCAGATCCACAGCCTGCAATTTCAGCTGCTCAAAGGCCAGACGTATAGGCTCCTGAAGGGGAATGGGCGCGGCGGTGACCAGGCGCAGAAGGAGGACCTCCGCCCAGCGGTCCAGGCGCGCCAGACCGGCGGCCAGGGCGGGCAGATGTCCGGCCAGGGCGGTGAGCTCCGCCCAGCCGCGCCAGAGGAGCAAGGCGGCGGTCCCCAGGAGCAGGAGGGTGAGGAGTGCGGTGCAGAGGGCGGCGGCCAGCCACCGGGGGAAGGTCCGCCGGGAGAGGAACGCCACCGGCCGTTCCAGGCAGGCGGCCAGAAGAAGGGCGGCAAAGAAAGGGGAAAGGAACGGGAAGAGCAGGGCGAAACCCAGGACGGTCAAGGCGGCCAGAAGGGCGGCGCGGACCGGGGCCGGGAGCGCCCGCCAGTGGAAGGACCAGGACAAGGGCAGCCTCCTTTTGACGGAAGATTGGTGAAAATGACGAAAGTAACCGAGAGACAAGGGCGGGAAATTGGAGCGGACGCCATCGGTTTCCGGTTGCGGCGGCGTCGCCGTTATGGTACAATATAACGCATATCACGAACAAATGACTTCCCAGCAAAGACATACAGGGGGGATCGCATTGTCCAAGACACCAAAGTATTTCATTGTGGAAGCGGGCGCGCTGCCGGAGATCTTTCTCAAAGTGGCCGAGGCCAAGCGGATGCTGGAGACCGGGGAGGTGGACACCGTCCATCTGGCCACCAAGCGGGCGGGGATCAGCCGCAGTGCATTTTATAAATATAAGGATGCCGTCCGCCCGTTCAACGACATGCTGCAAGGGCGGATCGTGACGTTTCAGATCCTGCTCAAGGATGAGCCGGGGGTATTGTCCTCGGTCCTCAATATCTTTGCCCGCAGCGGCGGGAATATTCTGACCATCAACCAGGCCATCCCGGCCAACGGCTGCGCGGCGGTGACCATCGGCGCGGAGACCTCCGGGCTGGAGGTATCCATGGAGGAGCTGCTGTCCCGGGCGCTGTCGGTAGAGGGCGTGGTTCGCTGCGAGATCCTGGCGGGCTAGATGGAGAAGGAGAGAGGTAATTATGGTAAATGTAGCGATTTTGGGCTATGGCGTGGTAGGCTCCGGCGTGGCGGAGGTCCTCACCGAGAACAACGGTCAGATCGACCGGAAGGCGGAGGAGGATATCCGCCTGAAATACATTCTGGATGTGCGGGAATTTCCCCAAAGTCCCTTTGCGGACAAATTCGTCCATGATTTTGCCATCATTGAGAACGACCCCGAGGTGGACGTGGTGGTGGAGACCATCGGCGGCGCCCGGGTGGCCAAGGAGTTTACCGAGCGGGCCCTGAAGGCGGGCAAGAGCGTGGTCACCTCCAATAAGGAGCTGGTGGCCGAGCACGGCTACGACCTGCTCCGCCTGGCGGAGGAGCACGGGGTGAGCTATCTCTTTGAGGCCAGCGTGGGCGGCGGCATTCCCATCATCCGTCCCCTGAACCAGTGCCTGGCGGCCAACGAGATTGAGGAGATCGTGGGTATCCTCAACGGCACCACCAATTATATTCTCACCCGGATGATCCGGGCGGGCCTCTCCTTTGAGGCGGCGCTGAAGGAGGCTCAGCAGAACGGCTACGCCGAGCAGAACCCCACCGCCGACATCGAGGGCCACGACGCCTGCCGTAAAATCTGCATTCTGTCCGCTCTGGCCTTTGGGCGGCATGTCTATCCCGCCCAGGTGTCCACCGAGGGCATCAGCCATATCACCCTGGCCGACGTGGCCTATGCCGACGCCTGCGGCCGGAAGATCAAGCTCCTGGGCCGGGCCATTCGCCTGGAGGGGGGCAAGATCTGCGTCTATGTGGCGCCCCATCTGGTGGATGGGGAGGACCCGCTGTCCGGCGTGGAGGACGTGTTCAACGCCATCACCGTCCGGGGCAACGCGGTGGGCGATGTGATGTTCTACGGCCGGGGAGCCGGCAAGCGCCCCACCGCCTCCGCCGTGGTGGCCGACGTGGTGGACGCGGCCAAGCACCGCAAGACCAAGAAATACCTGCATTGGGACCAGGGCGACCCGGAGCTGGTGGTCAGCCCCGAGGGCCTGGAGAGCGCTTGGTATGTGCGGATGAACGCCTCCATCGAGGGAGTGCGTGCCGCGCTGGGAGAGATTTCCGCCCTGGCCCGTCCCGGCGCGCCGGCCGGCGAGGTGGCCTTCCTCACCGGCCCCATGACCGCCGGCGCGCTGGCCGAAAAGCTGGCCGGCCTGGGGACGCCCGCTTCCCAGATCCGGGTGCTGGACAAAAACCACTGACCGGACATCGGGCATAAGATGGACCGGGAGCCGATCGCTCCTTCCATATATAGACACTTCACTCTGATCGAGGGGGTACATCACTTCCATGGGACTTATCGTACAGAAATTCGGCGGGTCCTCCGTTGCTGATGCCGACCGCATCCGCAACGTGGCCCGCATCATCACCGAGACCTACCGCCGCGGGCATAACGTGGTGGCGGTTCTCTCCGCCCAGGGGGATACCACCGACGACCTCATCGCCAAGGCCGCCGAAATCAATCCCCACGCCTCCAAGCGGGAGATGGATATGCTGCTCTCCACCGGCGAACAGATTTCCTGTTCCCTGTGCGCCATGGCCATCGAGACCATGGGCTATCCGGTGATCTCGCTTACCGGCTGGCAGGCGGGGGTGCGCACCAATTCCGCCTACGGCGACGCCCGCATCAAGCGCATCGAGACCGAGCGCATCCTGGCGGAACTGGATAAACGGTGCATCGTCATCGTCACCGGTTTCCAGGGGATCAACAAGTATGACGACATCACCACCCTGGGCCGGGGCGGCTCCGACACCTCGGCGGTGGCGCTGGCCTCGGTGCTCCACGCGGACCTGTGCCAGATCTACACCGACGTGGACGGCGTGTACACCGCCGATCCCCGCCTGGTCAAGGACGCCTACAAGCTTGACGAGATCACCTACGACGAGATGCTGGAGCTGGCCACCCTGGGCGCGCAGGTCCTGCACAACCGTTCGGTGGAGATGGCCAAGCGGTATAACATCAATCTGGAGGTCCTCTCCAGCTTCTCCGGCCAGTCCGGTACAATCGTCAAGGAGGTTACAAAAACCATGGAAAAGCCCTATGTGAGCGGGGTCGCAAAGGATAAGGACATTGCCCGTCTGGCGGTTGTGGGTCTGATGGATGAGCCCGGCATCGCCTTCAAAATTTTCTCCATTCTGGCCCGGGAGCGCATCAATGTAGACATCATTCTCCAGTCCATCGGCCGGGGCGGCACCAAGGACATCAGCTTCACCGTCCGCCACAGCGATATGGAGCGGGCCAAGGAGCTGCTGGAGGAGCGGCAGTCCTCCATCGGCTTCGACCATGTGGACGTGGTGGACGACATTGCCAAGGTGTCCATCGTGGGCGCGGGCATGGTGAACAATCCGGGCGTTGCCTCCCAGATGTTTGAGGCCCTGTACAACGCTGGGATCAACATCAACATGATCTCCACCAGCGAGATCAAGGTATCGGTGCTGGTCAACAAGGAGGACGCGGACCGGGCGGTGCAGGCCATCCACGCCCGCTTCTTCAGCCAGTTCGGCAACGGGAACTGATACCTGCCTGCCCGGCGGATGGGAAAAGAAAATTGCATTTCATGCGAAAGATGTGTTATAATTGGAGCAATTACTAGGGATGGAGGTGCTCTCTATGAAACACGTCGTCATTACCATCAGCCGTCAGTACGGTTCGGGCGGGCGGATCGTCGCCCAGCGTCTGTCCCAACTGCTGGAGGTCCCCTATTATGATAAGGAGATCATTCAGAAGGTGTCCCAGGAGACGGGACTGACAGAGCATTACATCCGGCAGAACGAATTTCAGACCACGGGCAGCTTTCTCTTTGATCTGTACGGCATGACCCAGATCATGTCGCCGCCGGACCAGGTATTTGTGGCCCAGAGTAAGGCCATCAAGGCGGCGGCGGATGGGAGCAGCTGCGTGATCGTGGGGCGGTGCGCCGACTATGTGCTGGAAAAGCGGCCGTCCACCCTGAAGGTTTTTATCATGGCGCCCCTGGAGGAGCGGGTACGGCGGGCCCGGGAGGAGTATCACGACACGGCCGCCAATCTGGAGGCCTTTGTCCAGCGGCAGGACCGGCTGCGCAGCTCCTATTACAACCACTTTGTGGGCCGCCGCTGGGGCGACATGTCCAATTACGATCTTTGCATCAGCACCCGCATCGGTCTGGAGAACGCGGTGGAGGCCATCCGGCACGCCGCGCTGGCCATGGATGCGGCAATGGGATAAAGCGCCGTAAGGGCCGGGACCGCCTGAAAAGGGCTGGCCCCGGCCCCTTTTGGTCAAATGCACAAAAGGTGGGCAGAATAGGGGGAGAGGCTGTCCTGTAATGGACAAAAACACAGAAAAACCCTTGCGCCGCCGCACGGTGTTGCGCTATACTGTACAGGACAAACTTCGGGTAACGATTTTATCGTTTTGGAAGGAAAAGGTGATCGAATGGAACAGGCAAAGGTACACCAGCTGGCTGTGACGTCGGCCAAGGCCAGAGTGTATGCCATGGATATGGTGCACAAGGCGGCTTCCGGCCACATTGGCGGCTCTCTTTCCGCCATGGATCTGATGGCCGTGCTGTATTTTGACGAGATGAACATTGATCCCGCCCGTCCCCGCTGGGAGGACCGGGACCGGTTTGTGCTCTCCAAAGGACACTGTACGCCGGCGCTCTACCCCATGCTGGCGCTGCGGGGCTATTTCCCTGTGGAGCGACTCATGGAGTTCCGCGCGCTGGACGGGAATCTGTCCGGTCATCCGGATATGAACCAGGTACCGGGGGTGGATATGTCCACCGGCTCTCTGGGTCAGGGCATTTCCGCAGCGGTGGGGATGGCGCTGGCCGGTAAGGTAGACAAGAAGGACTACCGGATCTATGCCCTGCTGGGTGACGGCGAGGTGGAGGAGGGCCAGGTGTGGGAGGCTGCCATGGCGGCGGCCAAGTATCATCTGGACAACCTGTGCGCCATCGTGGACGTGAACGGGCTCCAGATTGACGGCGCCACCGCCGACGTGATGCCCAGCGAGCCGCTGGACCAGAAGTTCGCGGCTTTTGGGTGGAATGTGCTGAAGATGGACGGCCATGACTACGCCGCCATTTCCGACACCCTGGCCCAGGCCAGAACGTGCAAAGACCGTCCCACGGTGATTCTGATGAAAACTGTGAAGGGCAAGGGCGTCTCCTTCATGGAGAACGTGGCCGGCTGGCACGGCAAAGCGCCCAATGACGAGCAGTATGCCGTGGCCCACGCCGAGCTGGCGGCCGCGCTGGAAGAACTGGAGGGCAGATAAAATGGGAGAGAAGCTTGCCACCCGCGTGGCCTATGGCCGGACCTTGGCCAAACTGGGGTATGACCACCCTGAGATCGTGGCGCTGGACGCCGATCTGGCCTGCTCTACCATGAGCCAGACCTTCGGCGACGCCCACCCCGATCGCTTTTTCAACATGGGCATTGCCGAGGCCAACATGATCGGCGTGGCCGCGGGTCTCGCCGCCGCGGGCAAGAAGCCCTACGCCAGCAGCTTTGCCATGTTTGCCGCCGGCCGTGCCTTTGAGCAGATCCGCAACTCGGTGGCCTATCCCCGGCTGAATGTGAAGATCGTGGGTTCCCACGGCGGTCTGTCGGTGGGCGAGGACGGCGCTACCCATCAGTGCTGCGAGGACTTCGCCCTCATGCGCTGCCTGCCGGGCATGGTGGTCTGCTGCCCCTGCGACGCCTACGAGATGGAGCAGGCCGTCAAGGCTCTGGTGGACTATGAGGGTCCCGCCTATCTGCGTCTGGGCCGCCTGGCGGTGGAGACCGTCACCGACGCTCTGCCCAATTACAGCTTTACCCTGGGCAAGGGTACCCTCCTGCGGGCGGGCAAGGACGTGACCATCATCGCCAACGGCATGATGGTGCAGAAGGCCCTGAAGGCGGGCGAGATCCTGGCCGCCGAGGGCATCGACGCCCGCATCATTGATATGCACACCGTCAAGCCCATCGACGAGGAGATGGTGCTTCAGGCGGCCAAGGAGACCGGCGCTATTGTGGTCAGCGAGGAGCACAACATCGTGGGCGGTCTGGGCGAGGCCGTCGCCGGCTATCTGTCCGGCGTGTATCCGGTGCCTGTCATCCGCCACGGCGTGGAGGATGTGTTCGGCTGCTCCGGCAAGGCAGAGAAGGTACTGGAATACTTTGGCCTGTCCCCTGAGGGCATCGCAGCCAAGGCCCGCCAGGCGGTGGAGGCCAAGCGGAAATGAGCCCCGTCCGCCTCATCGCCTGCGATCTGGACGGCACCCTGCTGGACGCAGACCACTGCACCATACCGGCCGTCAATGTGGCGGCGCTGCGGGAAGCGTCGGCCCGTGGGGCGTCCATCGTCATTGCCAGCGGACGGCCCTGGAGCCTGGTGCAGGATATAGCGGCCCAGCTGGGCTGCCTGGATTACGCGGTCACCTGCAACGGCGCTTCGGTGGTAGAAGCGGCCACCGGAAAGACCCTGGTGGCCCATGGAATGGACCGACGGGTGTGGACCGGTATCGCCGCCGCTCTTCGCGCCTACGACATTTTCTTTTCGGTCTACTGTGAAGGGGAATGCTATGTGGAGCGTTGGATGGTGGAGAAAGCCATGCACATGGCGGAGCTGACGCTGCTCAATCCCAAATTCCAGGAGAATTTTTTGCGGATCACCACAGTGGTGGACAGCCTGGACGAGGCGCTGGCGGACCGCCGTGTGGAAAAGATCGACGCGTTCCACGTGCCGGAAGAGGCGCGAAAGCCGGTGGAAGAGGCGGTTTTGGCTTTGGGACCGGTGTATATGGCCTCCGGCCTCACCTCCAGCATGGAGTTTACCGCCGCCGGCTGCGATAAGGGCGCCGCCCTCTCGGAGCTGTGCGCCGCTCTGGGCATGGACGCCTCGGCGGTCATGGCCTTTGGGGACGGGGGCAACGACGTGGAGATGCTCCGTTGGGCGGGGCAGTCCTACGCCATGGCCAACGCCGGCCCGGCGGCCAGAGCGGCGGCCCGGTATGAGACGGCAAGCAACGCCCAGGGAGGCGTAGGCCAGGCGGTGGAGCGGGATTTTCTGCAAAAATAAGGATAAAAGACGCGCTGCGGCGGGACGGTTTCCTGCCGCAGCGCGTTTATTATTCTTCCAGATAGTGGGTGTCATTGAGTACCAGGGGATGGAGGGCGGTCCCATCCCACCGGAAGGTGCAGACGCTGGTATTTTTCAGGTTGGCGGCCTCCTCCATCCGGTCCCTGGCCAGGACATAGAGCACTGTCTTGATGGCCAGACCGTGGGAGACAGCCAGCACCTTGTCCGCCCCCATCTGTTCCGCCGTTTGCATCAGGTCGGTGAGACCGTCCGTCAGCCGGCGGCAGATGACATCGAAGGGCTGCACCATGCCGGTGCTGTCGTGATCCAGCAGGCAGTCCGCCCAGTCGGGGAGGGCGTGGAACCGGTCCGGGTGGTAGGGATCGCCGGGAAAGCGGGCGGTAAAGGCGTCCAGAAAATCCTGGACCGGTCCGCCCTCGAAGTCGCCCATGCACCACTCCCGCAGCCGGGCGTCCCGCCGGAGGGGGAGATCCGCCTGCCCGGCGTGGGACAAAATCAGGGATGCGGTCTCCACCGCCCGTCCGCTGTCGCTGGCGCAGGCCAGATCAAAGCGGACCCCTTCCCGGGCAAAGCCGTCGCCCAGCCTGGCGGCGCCCTCCCGTCCGGCGGCGGTGAGGGGGGAGTCGGACCAGCCCTGGGCCCGGTTCATCTGGTTGAACATGGTCTGCCCATGGCGGACCAAATAGAGGGTAATGGAATGTGACATGGCGCGCCTCCTCGGTCAATGGGATGTTTTGAGATAGCCTTGCCTTATTATAGCATAGGGGGAAGGGGACGAAAAGACGGGGATTTGCCCTTTTCTTTTTGACAGAACTATGGCACAATAGAACATAACAACATCGGAATGATGAAGGAGGCGTCCTGTCATGGGAAAGATGACCCGTATTCTCTGCGCGCTTTTGGCATGTACTTTGCTGCTGGGGAGCGTTCCGGCCCTGGCGGCGGAAAGCGCGCCGCCGCTGACCATTCTCTTTACCCACGACACCCACGACCACTGGTATCCGGAACCCACCGAGGACGGAACCGGCACCTATGGGGGCTATACCCGCCTGGCCACTGTTTTGAAAAGGGAGCGGGAAGAGGCGGACAACGCCGTTATCACAGTGGACGGGGGCGACTTTTCCATGGGGTCCCTGATCCAGACCATTTACAGTGAGGAGGCCCCGGAACTGCGGGCCCTGGGTGCGCTGGGGTACGACGTGACCACTTTGGGCAACCACGAGTTTGACTACCGGGCGGACGGCCTTGCCAAAATGCTCAACGCCGCCAAAGCGAGCGGCGAAGTGCTGCCCGCCATTGTCCAGGCCAACTACACCACCCCTCTGGACCCGGAGGCGGGGGCGGCGGTGACCCAGGCCCTGGCGGACTATCCAGTGACCAGCTATACCGTCATTGAGCGGGAGGGACTGCGCATCGGCGTATTTGGGGTGCTGGGCGAGGACGCCGACGAATGCGCCCCCATGTCCGGGATGGCACTGGAGCCCATCGTGGACGCGGCCAAACGGGTGGTGGAGGAGCTGGAGGAGCAGGAGGACCCGGACTATATCATCTGTCTCTCCCACAGCGGCACGGAAAACGGAAAGGGGGAGGACGTGGAGCTGGCCAAAAAGGTGGACGGTATCGACGTCATCATTTCCGGCCACACCCATACGGTGCTGGAGGAGCCCATCGCCGTCAATGACACGCTGATTGTGTCCTGCGGACCGTATACGGAAAACTTGGGCGTGCTGACGGTGGAAAAGGGGACCGACGGGCTGGCGCTGCTGGACTACCGCCTGGTGGCGCTGGACGACGGCGTGGAGGAGGACAGCGCCATGACCGCCATGGCGGACAGTTTTCAGGAATTGGTGGGGGAGACCTATCTGAAGGATTATGGCATGACCTATGACCAGGTTTTAGCTGACAACCCCTATATCTTTACAGCCATCAGCGCGCTGGGCCTGGTGCAGGAGGAGGAGCGCCTGGGCAATCTCATTGCCGACAGCTATGTGTACGCGGTGCAGGAGGCGGAGGGGACGGACTATGTGCCGGTGGATTTTGCGGTGGTGCCCTCCGGCGTGATTCGCGCCACCCTGCCCCAGGGGGCGGTGACCACGGCGGACGCTTTCAACATCCTCTCTCTGGGGATTGGGGCGGATGGGACGCCGGGCTATCCGCTCATCTCGGTCTATCTCACCGGCGCGGAACTGAAGGACGCCTTTGAGGTAGACGCATCGGTGACACCGCTGATGCCGGCGGCCCAGCTGTACGGCGCGGGGATGCAATGGAGCTTCAACACCCACCGGATGATTTTTGACAAGGTGACCGGCTGCGCCCAGATTTTGCCCGACGGGAGCACGGCGGAGATCGAGGACGACCGGCTCTACCGGGTGGTGGCCGACCTGTATACCGGCCAGATGCTGGGGGCGGTGAACGCCCAGTCCTTCGGGCTTTTGACCATTACGCCCCGGGACGAGAGCGGCGCGCCGCTGGAGGACCTGGAGAGCCGCATCATCCAGGATCAGAACGGCGCGGAAGTGAAGGCTTGGTATGCGCTGGCCGGTTATCTCCGGTCCATGGGGACGGTGGACAGCCGTTACAGCGGGCCGGAGGGCCGTAAGGTGGTGTCGGACAGCTGGAACCCGGTGGAGCTGGTGTCCCATCCCCGGCTTTTGACGGTGATCGTATGGCTGGTGCTCCTGCTGGTGGTGGTGCTGGCGGTATTTTTGATCGTCCGCCTTACCGGCGGCCAGCGGCGGCGGAAGGGGTATGGCAGAAGGAGCCGGCGCGGCTATCGGTCCTACCGTGGCTGAGGGGCTCTGGTACTTTTCCCCCACCGGGACCGGCCGGGCGGTGGCGGAGGGGTTGGAGGAAAGATTTCCCGGTCTAACTCTCCACGGACTGACCACGCCGGAGGAGCGCGCCGGGGCACCGCGTCCCGAAGCGGGAGACCGCGGTACGCTGATTTTTCCGGTCTACGCCAACGGCGTGCCGGAGCTGCTGCTGGACTGGCTGGAGGAGCTGCCCGTCCGTCCGGTGCGGTGGGTGCTCATCGCGGTTTACGGCAGCGTGAACCGGGGGCAGGCTTTGGAGGAATGCGCCCGGGCGGTGACGGAGAAGGGCGGGACGGTAGTGGGCGCGGCGGCGCTGCCCGGCCCTCACTGCTACGACTGTGTGCCCGGCGTCCCCAAGCGGACCAACGCCTGGGACTGGCTGGCGCTGGAGGCGTTTTACCGGGACGTGAAGGAACGGGAGCGGGGGATTTGTCTGCCTCCGCCGGGGGCTCACGTGCCGCAGCGGTTGATGGCCTGGCTGTGCGCGCCGCCGCCCAAAAGGGGAGCGGGATGCACCGGCTGCGGGAGCTGCGCGGCGGTCTGTCCCACCGGCGGGCGGGGCTGCATCCGCTGCGGGGCCTGCGTAAGGGTCTGTCCCACGGGGGCAAAGCGGCTGGTTTTCCGTACGCCTCTTCCGCTCTGGTACATCCGGCGGGGGATGGCGGAAGAAAAAACCGCATTTTTTCAAAAATAGCTCTTGCATCCGAAGGAAAAATAGGATATACTATCGGAGCATGATTACACACATCGGTTGATTTTATGCCCGGTTGCCCGCAAGGGTGGGCAGGGAAGATGAGACCGGTGGCGGTAACAACAAAAGGAGGAATATCAATCATGGCAGTCGTTTCTATGAAGCAGCTCCTGGAGGCCGGCGTGCATTTCGGCCACCAGACCCGTCGGTGGAACCCCAAGATGGCCACCTACATCTACACCGAGCGCAATGGTATCTATATCATTGACCTGCAAAAGACCGTGAAGAAGCTGGAAGAGGCCTACAACTTCGTCCGTTCTCTGGGCGAGAGCGGCCAGACCCTGCTCTTTGTGGGCACCAAGAAGCAGGCCCAGGAGGCCATCAAGGAAGAGGCCGGCCGCTGCGGCATGTACTATGTGAACGCCCGCTGGCTGGGCGGTATGCTCACCAACTTCAAGACCATGCGCGGCCGCGTGGAGCGTCTCAACCAGCTGAAGAAGATGCAGGAGGACGGCACCTTCGATATGCTGCCCAAGAAGGAAGTCATGAAGCACTTGGGCGAGATCGCCAAGCTGGAGAAGTACCTGGGCGGCGTGACCGAGATGAAGAAGCTGCCCGGCGCTCTGTTTGTCGTTGACCCCCGCAAGGAGCGCAACGCCATCAACGAGGCCCGCAAGCTGAACATCCCCATCGTGGCCATCGTCGATACCAACTGCGACCCCGACGAGATCGACTATGTGATCCCCGGCAACGATGACGCCATCCGCGCCATCAAGCTGATCTCCGGCGTGATGGCCAACGCCATCCAGGAGGGCAAGCAGGGTCAGGACGCCGCCGCCGAGGAGGCCGCCAAGACCGAGGAGACCGCCGAGTAATCCGGCAGGTCCCATTGCACAGGATATCGGGAGCGCCCGCCCGTGCGGGCAGGCGCTCCTTTCTTTTTACCAAACAAGTTATGGAGGTATGTGATCATGGCAATCACTGCAAAGGACGTACAGAAGCTGCGCGAGATGACCGGCGTTGGCATGATGGCCTGTAAGAAGGCCCTCACCGAGGCCGAGGGCGATATGGACAAGGCCGTGGAGCTGCTCCGCGAGAAGGGCCTGGCCGCTTCCCAGAAGAAGGCCGGCCGCATCGCCGCCGAGGGTATGGCCTACGCCGCCGTCATCGACGGCATCGGCGTGGTGGTCGAGGTCAATGCCGAGACCGACTTCGTGGCCAAGAATGAGAAGTTCGTGGACTTCGTCCACGGCGTGGCCGCCACCGTGGCCGCCAACAAGCCCGCCGACCTGGACGCCCTGATGGCCTGCAAGTACCAGGGGACCGACCTGACCGTCACCGAGCAGCAGCAGGAGATGGTGTTGGTCATCGGCGAGAACATCAAGGTCCGCCGCTTTGCCTTCTACACCGAGGGCGTCTCCGTGCCCTACAACCATGCCGGCGGTAAGATCGGCGTGCTGGTCAACCTGGAGACTAGCCTGACTGCCGAGCAGGTGGAGACCGCCGGTAAGGACGTGGCCATGCAGATCGCCGCGCTGAATCCCCGCTTCTGGGACAAGAGCCAGGTGGATCAGGCCACTCTGGACGAGGAGAAGAAGATCATGATGGTCCAGATGGCCAACGACCCCAAGATGGCCTCCAAGCCCGAGCAGGTCCGCGAGAAGATCGTCATGGGTAAGCTGAACAAGTTCTACGAGGAGAACTGCCTGCTGCAGCAGGACTTCGTGAAGGACGGCTCCATGACCGTGGAGCAGTATGTGGCTTCCGCCGCCAAGGCTCTGGGCGGCACCATCACCTTCAAGGCCGCCGTCCGCTTTGAGAAGGGCGAGGGCATCGAGAAGAAGCAGGAGAACTTCGCCGAGGAGATCGCCAAGCAGCTGGGCAAGTAAGCTTCCGGCTCTTATTTGATAAACGAGAACGAGGTTAGGAATCAGAAATGGTTCCTAACCTCGTTTTTCGTTCGTAGGGGCGACCTTTATGGTCGCCCGCGTGGTTTGCAGTATGGACGGCGGGCGCCGCAAGGGCTTATCCAACCGAGGGGTGGAACACATACCGTTCCAGCCGGTCAAAGGCCTCCCGCACCAGCGGATGCGGCAGGGCCAGATTCATCCGGATGGACCAGGGACCGTGGAAGGGCCGTCCGTCCTGCCAGATCACGCCCACCGACACACCGGCGCGGAGAAGCTCATCCAGGCTCTTGCTGTTTTGACGGCACCACTCTTCACAATCCAAAAAGAGCATGTAAGTGCCCTCCGGTTTGGCCAGGGTGACGCCGGGGAAGCGGGCGCGGATAAAATCCACGGCGTAATCTACATTTTCCCCCAAAACCTGCCGCAGCTCGTCCACCCAGCGCCCCCCGGCGTCGCTGTACGCGGCAATGAGGGCGTGCATGGAGAGGACGTTCATTTCATTATAGTGGGAGCGGGCGGAACACTGCTCCATCCGTTCCCGCAGATAGTCGTTGTAAACGATGTGGTAAGCGCCCACCAGCCCTGCCAGGTTGAAGGTCTTGCTGGGGGCATAGAGGGCGACGGTCCGCTGCCGGGCGTCAGGGGAGACGCTTTGCGTGGGGATATGGCGATGCGTGCCTAGAGTGAGATCAGACCAGATCTCATCGGAGATGACGTAGACGTTATATTTCCGAAAGAGGTCCATGGCCCGTTCCAGCTCTTCCCCCGTCCAGACCCGGCCGCAGGGATTGTGGGGGGAGCAGAGGATGGCGGCATGGATAGAATGGGCTTTGAGCTTTTCCTCCATATCGTCGTAATCCATCCGCCAAACGCCCTGCCCGTCCTGCCGGAGGGGGCTTTGTACGATGGAACAGCCGTAGCGCTCCAGGCTTTTGGTAAAGCCGATGTAGGTGGGGGAGTGGAGGAGGACCTTGCCGCCGGGGGCGCAGAGCACCTGCAAGGCGGAGAGCAGGCCGCCCAACACACCGTTTTCGTAGCCAATGTGGCGCCGTTCCAGGCCGGAGACGCCGTTTCGGGTCTGATGCCACCGGAGGATGGCGTTATAGTAGTCGTCGGAGGGGAGAAAATAGCCGTAGGCCGGGTGAGAGGCCCGGCGGATGATGGCCTCCGGGATGGCGGGCAGAGTGGGGAAGTTCATATCGGCCACCCACATGGGCAGCCGGGAGAAGCCGGGCCGGATCTGAGCGCCTGGGATGGGAATGACATCCACCGCCAGCGCGTCCCGTCCCTGCCGGTCCAGGGGAGAGAGAAAATCAAATTCCATGAAAAACGACCTCGTTCCGGTAGAAGTGGAATAACGGGATTATAGCATAAAAATCCCGCGCTGTCACCGGCGAGGCGGCAGGCATGAAAAAGGGCTGCCGGTCCTGGTGGGGACGGGCAGCCGGAGGGGCAAGATTCAGGGGGGCGGAAGGGACGGCGCGGCGCATACCGCGCACAGGGCTTCCAGCCGGGCCAGGCGCTGGGCCAGGGCGTCGTCCAGCCGGCCGGTCTGGGGGAGCCCCAGGGCGCGCTGGACCCGGCACAGGTTACGGCGGGTGGCGGCGCAGGGCCGTCCGCTGACGGGGCAGTCCTCCAGAGGGGAGAGCAGCGGGGCAAGGCGGCGGAACATCCGCTGGACCTGGATCAATTGGGGGTCGGAGCCTGGCATTGGGGAAACCTCCTTTCAAGCCTGGGCGGGCAGAGCGCCCAGGGGCAGCAGAATATCATTGACCACCACGGTGTCTCGGATGCCGGCGTAGTCCTGATAGAGGGCGGCCCAGGTATCGCCGTCCACGGCGCCGGTCTGTGGAAGGCCGGACTCCCGCTGGAAAGCCAGCACCGCCTGCCGGGTGGCGGGGCCGTATACGCCGTCTACGGTAACGGCTGGAATGGCGGGATAGAACTCGGAGAGGACATCCAGCATATACTGGAGGATCTTGACCCGGTCGCCCTCGCTGCCGGAGCGGAGGAGCTCGGCGGCAGCGTCCCGGAACTCCACACCGTAAAAGGTCTGCCCCTCGCTGACCAGCTCGGCCAGATCGGTGACGCCCACGTAGAGGTAGACCATTTTATACCAGGTGGCGGTGCCCACGATACCGTCAGGGGTGAGGCCGAAGATACGCTGGAAGGTTTCCACGGCCTTTTGGGTGTTGGGGCCGAAGATACCGTCGGCCTGAATGGTTGGGATGGCGGGATAATCCTGGGAGATGCGGCGGAGCATGGTCTGCATCTGTACCACGCTGGGGCCGGAATCTCCCTGGCGGAGGGGATAGCCGGGGTAGGAGTAGCGCACCCCCATAACCGGTGCGTTGGTGACCAGTTCGATGTTGTCGCCGTAATAATAACGGAGGATGGACATGGCGTCGTAGCCCTGCTCGGCCAGGGCCTGGCTGCCCCACTGGGAGAGCCCGTCGCAGGTAACGGTGGTACCGTTGCAGAACTTGGCGGCCAGGGGCTCCACATAGCCGATGCGGCGGATATAAGTGGTAAAGAGCTCATCCACCAGCTGCTCGATGTTTTCAAAGAAGCTGCGCCCCTTGATGAATTTCTGGTCATAAGCGGTGCTGGAGGTGATGTTGAAGGGATAGCCCCGGCTGGGATAGAACTCGGTATAGACCCGATTGAGGGCAAAGGAGATGATGGCCAGGATATTGGCCTTGAGGGCTTCCGGCTCCCAGGTGGGATAGATCTCGCTGGAGGCCACGTTTTTCACATAGTCGGGAAAGGGAACCGTGACATTTTCAGCGTTGGAATCGGGCGATCCGAGGTGGACGGTGATATACTGGGGAATGTAGGGGGTTACGATGGGGGGCAAAGGGACCGCCTCCTTTCAAAGGGTCTGGGGCGTGGTGTAGGAAAACTGGGTATTGTCTGGGTTGGGCTGGGTATGCTCAGGCAAGGGGATAAGGGCGATGTCCTGTACGGTCTCCACACCGGGGAAGATCTGCACGCCGGTCGAGACGCTGTACTCATAACCCGGCGCCTCGGTCCAGATGTTGCAGGTGGCGAAGGGGGTCTCTCCGCCGGGAGAGGCGCCCTCGGCCAGATTCGGAGTGGCGATGCGGACGGGTACGGTATGGCCGTTCTGGTCTGTGACCCGGACAGCCAGCAGGGTCTGGCGGCCGCCGAAGCCGCCTTGGGTGAAGGCGACGGTGGCGCCCTGGATGGGGATACGGGCCACAGAGGTAAAGACGCGGACGGCGATGGTGCCGATAGAAGCCAAGGGACACTCCTCCTTTGAATGGGATCGCGGTCGTTCGGGCTATCCTATGCGGCGGCGGGAAGAAATGTGAAAAAAATTTGAAAAAGTGTAGGTTTGTCAAACATATTGGACAGTGAACTCAGAGGGAGAAAGCCAGCCCAGGGGCCTCATGGGAAAGTTGTTTGAGCGGCGGTTGTGGACAGCAAGTTGC
>NZ_JACLZC010000060.1 GCF_016901735.1 Pseudoflavonifractor phocaeensis
AGAGCTTGCGGAAGATACGGCCACTCAGAGAGCCGGTAGGAACCTTATCGAAATCAAAGGAGACCAGCGGGGCGTTGAGGGCGGCGCGGTTCTGGGCGCGCTTGCCGAAGCAGCGGTCGATCCAATCGTTGCCCGGAGCGGCCCAGGGCTTGGGCGCCTTACCCTTTGGAACGATGCCGTAGGCGGCCAGTTCTTTGCGCTCAATCTCGGGGAGGAAGAGGGTGTCACAGCCGCGCACCAGCTCGTTATATACCTGATTGGTGGTAAGGCCCAGTTTCTCCACCCACTCGTCCACGATGGGCTTGGTGAGGACTACCTTGTCACGGCCCACGCAGCTCTGGAAGCGCCGGTAAAATCCCGCGGCCAAGTAGGTGGCAATCTGAATCATGGGAATCTCAGCGTTGGCGGCGCCCAGTATATGGTAAGAGAGGTTCGCACCATGGCCAACGGATAAACTTTCCGGAGCGCGTATACAGGTCGTTAGTATGCGGTGTATGATGGACTCTGGCTCGTCCCACCAAAGCGGAGCATCTAACAGGTAAGCTATCACATAATCGGTAGCCAGATGGGTGGCATAGCGGAAGCCGTCGGGCGGGAGACTGCCGTCCGGCTTGGCGGCGGAGATCAGATAACACAGATCCACCGGCGGCTCCTGGGTATCCACTGAAAACGGACCGTAATTCTGGGAAAAACGGTCGTGGACTCGTTTCAGATCCATGTGGTAGTCCAGCTCTTTGAGGGCGGCGTAGCCGTTGGCGTAATTGAAGCCAACGCAGGAGGAGACGGCGGCCACCTCCGGCTTGCTGGTCACCACATCAGGCAGGAAAAAGAAGCCAAAGATGCTGCCCGAAGAGGCCCAGCCGCATTCCTCAAGCATATTGCGGACGATATAGCAGACGTCCAGAAAGCAGCCGGAGCCGGTGCTGCCGGAGAGTCCGGCAAAAATATAGATATTCAGGTGGGTCGAATGCAGGCCGTTGAGGGCAGCGGTACATTTTTCCCTAAGCGTGTCCTTAAGGGAGGCTGCTTTCCGGAAAAGCAGGTAACGGCCGATCTGGCGGACGCCTGTGGGGACCGTATTGAGCAGAGCGGCGATCCGGTCGATCTCCATCCAGTTGAGGGTGGGATTGTTTTTGATGACGTCCTTACCGCTCAACGCCGCCCTCAGATGAGGATTAGAGATGGAGAAAAACTCGGACCCCTTGTTGAGCCGGGCTTTGCCGCGCATACCGTCGATCTCCGTCTCGTCGGAGTCGATGGCCAGGAACTGGATGTGGTCGTAGCGTGGGACAGGATCGCCGGGGTTATCGGGTTCCAGATGCTGATAGACCTTGCGCTTGAGCTCGGCCAGGGCGGCGATACCGGTACCGCCGATGCCGATGGCCACCGTCGCCGCGCCCCCATACTGTTTGCCTAGCTGGGAGGATGGAAGGATACCGCCTCCATATCGGAAAAGCAGAGATTCATACATAGACATTCACCCCTGTATATGTGAATGGACGCAATAGGGAAAGCGGTATTCATGCAAAGGGAGAAAAGGAGAGGTAACCTTTGTCATCCGTCAAAACGTGCCAACAGCACTGAATAGGTTCCCAGAGATACATGCCTGCGGCAATAGGCACCCACTCACCGGCTTCCGGGTCCCAGCCCTGACGAGGGTCAAGCCCTTCATAAAGATAGAGGTAACGGGTCCCGTCATGAAGAAGCCATGTTTTAGGCTGACAAAACTTGGGAGAGACAGAGGAAAAATCTGTCCAATCCTCGGGGCGGAATTTTGCGCGGAAGTCTTGGATACAGGCGACAAGCCCGGAATGGAAGCGGAGCAAGTCGCAGCGTTCCTCCAAAGTGGAGTCCGACAGTTCTTGCCGAAGGGCAGCGAGGGACGTTTCGTCCCACTGGCGGCCCAGCATACAGCCGATCACGTTGTCTCCCTTCCTGACAAGGGGTATTTTCCGCGTTCGGAGTGCCTCCTCCATCCCATTGCGGGGCTGACTTTCCAGAGACAGGGCACGATAGGTCAAAAAAGCTTGATAGATCGGATAACGGTCGGCATACTTCATGTCCAAACGACCCTTCTGGGAGAGGACATACCGGCGATTTGTACCATTTTGTGTGATATAAGCGTAAGAAATGCCGCAGATTGTTGGGCAAACGGAGATGCCGCTGCCGGCGTAATAAAGGGGTTTGCCTGTGGCGTCCGTACAGGAGAGGATGCCGTAGAGAAGCAGATCGGCGAACATTATGAGATCATCCTCATATTGGGCGCAGTCCTCTTTGATGGCATTGAGGGAATCAATGCTCTGTCGAAGAAGGTCGCGCTTTTCCAGCTCTGCCTGGACGGCCTGCTGGATCCTGGGCGAGGAGAGGAAAAGATCCTTGCGGATGCGGTCTATCCGCGCTTCCGTACGGCAGGGACCGCCAGCATTCAGGGAGAGAAGATAGGTACGCTCAATGGTGGGACAGGTCAGGAGCTTCTGCTCGGCCTGGCACAGCGCGTCGTGGCACTGCTCCAGCGCTTGCTTCTGAAAAACGCCGTCCTCAATAAAATCATAGACCCGATAGGCGGGAAGCGGCAGCGGAGCTGTGATATGGAACTGATAACCGCCGTTTTCCAGGGCAGAAAAGAGACCGGATTCTTCTGCGCGCGTATAAAGCGCCAAAATGTCCTTTCCATCGGGATAAAATTCTGGATTACAGGAATAGGGGACAGGCTCCGGGAGGAAGGAGCGCCAATCCACATCTCCCGAATGGTCCGTCCCGCGCCCGGTACGGGCATAAAGGTGGAGTCCGGTACGGTCCGCTTTATCATACAACGCCTTATATTCTGCTAATCCCTGATAGGCATAGAGCGGTATGGAGAAAAAAATCTGGTGGACGGAGATGCTCCATGGATCGTCGCTATAATCGATCTGATAATCAAAGTTGGACCGGTGGAAGGAATCGAAGGCATCTGACAAGACGTCGGAGCCTTCCGGTATGAAGATGTGATGCTGCGGATAGGTTTCTGTGAAACCAAACAGAGAGAAGGATGCGGGATTATACCAGAAAAGAGGCTTGGAAAGATGTGATGCTGCGGATAGGTTTCTGTGAAACCAAACAGAGAGAAGGATGCGGGATTATACCAGAAAAGAGGCTTGGAAAAACGGCAAAGCGTGTCCGCAATATCCCAAACAGTCCGTCCCGACAGTTGCTGTTGGCTGGAGCCAGCCATAAAATTTCTCATGGAGAGGACCGCCTCCAGAGAGCCCCAAATACGAGGCTCAAAGACGGACTGCATATAGCGGTCGATGAACAGATCGGACTGTGTGTGGTCGTTTATCTGATGCGAGTCCCATGCGCCAAGAAGATAGCGGAGAAGGCCGTCAAAGGCATCTGTAGGAAGGTTTTCTACCATTTTATCCAGTTCAGGCCGCAGATCCTTGACGCGCACCAGATGCTGAACATACGGCAGGGATAAAGGCGGTTCCTCCTCCAAAAAACGGAGGTTTGCCTCACATACTTCCTGCCAGTTCTCCAAAAGCCGAAGAATGGGCAGAAGATAGCATTCATACAGCTGAGAGACGCCTTCCTGCAGCGACTGCAGAACGGTAAGGAGATCTGCGTACTCGGCATGGCGATTTCGTGAGAGATACAGATTTTTGACGCTTTCTTGATAGGCGAGATAGCTGTTTTTGCCGGGAGAGCGGATAAATGCGCTGCTGCGCTGGCCAACATCTGCGGACTTGACCTCACCGCCCTGCTTGCGTTCCACAACGGAAATGGTCTTGGACAAAGCGGAAAGCAAGCCGTATTGGGGATCTGTCAAAAGAGCAGCGGCATAATAAGGACCATATTTTGGATCTGCGCATTTGCTGTGAAGGCTGAGAAAAATCTGTTTCAGCAAAGCGTCTGCCGGGACCTGATCCAAATTCTGTGTGGAGAGCGGCGCGGTGAGAGCGGTCAGGATGCGCGCCCGCCGCTCCTTGCACTGTGCCATCCACAGATCGCCTGCGACCGCCCAGGGATGGGGGGCGTTGTCGTCTGAAAAAGGTCCGCAGTCAAGCAGGGCGCAATGTTCGACCGTTGGCAGAACAAGAGAAGCATGGCCTTTGCTCAGCCGTGAGTAAAGCTGTTCAGCCGTTATTCCGACACTGGTTTGCCAAGCCTTAGCGGTTTTTTCCGTAAGCAATACTGCGGCGGGGTTGCACATGACTGCAAAACGCTGCTGGAATTTGGCGGAAAGATAAGAGAGCACGTCGGAATACGGAAATACGGCCTTGGCGGAACCAATCACATGGTAGACATAATTAGCGCCGTGGAAATGGAAAATACTGCCTCGATTAGCGGAGAGAGCAGACAAATAACTGTGCAGCTCCAGGCCTTCGGAGGAGCTGTTTTTTGTATTCATCAACAGGGAAGAGACGTAGTCGCAGGCTGCCTGGATTGGATCCACCGGCGCGCCCGGAAAGATAGTGTTGTCTGATCTGTGAGAGGAAATCAGACAGCAGGAGTCCAGGGGCGCCTGCTGCGTATGGACCGAAAAGCTGCCATAATTTTGAGAAAAATAGTCGTTGGAACGGTACAGATCCATCAGATAGTCCAGCTCTTTGAGGGCGGCGTAGCCGTCGGCATAGTGAGATGCGCCGCAGGAGGTATCGGTCTGTCCGTTGACGTCCGGCAAAAAGACCAGACCCATCATATGGCACAGCGTGTCCCAGCCATTTTCCTCCAGGAGCTGGCGCAGTATATAGCAAAGATCCAAAAAGCAGCCGGAGCCGGGATAGGTACATACGTCAATAAAAAGGTAGATATCCAGAGTGGGATGGAAAAGATCGGCGGACAAGCCAGTCAAAATGTCGATACAGAGCGCCTTCAGTTTCTTTTTGAGAGAATCCGCATGGCGGATCAAGAGAAAGCGGGCAGCCTGGCGGCATTGGGAGAGTTTACGGTCGGAAATGCCATCAATATCCATCCAGCTAAGGGTAGGATCCGCTTTGATATCGTCCGTTTTAAGAAGCGGGGTTGTAGAATCGGTGTCGGAAAGAGAAAAGAATTCGGAGGCCTTGTCGATGGATATTGATTCGTGCTCAGACACCATACAGGTTTCATCGGCGCCAATGGCAAGAAAGCGAATGTGGTCGTACAGAGAATCCGAAATAAACATTTGATGGACGTTATGCTTAAGCTTAGACAGCGCGGCTATGCCGGTATTTCCGACACCGATAGCCAGTACAGCATGACGTTTTTTTCTACTGCAGGTCATACCATCGGGCGCGACGTTTTTTTCATTTTGGAACAGCGTAGATTCATGCATCGCCAAGGCCTCCTTTCGAATCATAATAAAATTAGGTAAGAGAGATCCACATTACGCCGTTCCAGCCGCGGGTATAATCGTTGCCCACGACCCAGACCAGGCCGAAGGAAGAGGCGAACAGCTGGAGCGGGGGAAAAGCGGGGATTGGAGGAATATTGGTAAGCGCCGTAGGATTGAACGTGGGCGGGGGAGGCATACCGGGACCGTTGGCGGCCGGAGGCGCGGGCGGGGGAGACATATTAGGAGCGCCTGCGGGCGGTGCAGGGGGTATGGTAGGCATTTCATACGGCATATCAAACACACCTTTCTTATTTTCGGATATTGTAGTCGAATTTTACAGTAACACGGATTCCCAGGGTGCGGTTCTCGTCGGCGTAAATCTCGGTGCTGCCGTTGAGCAGATTGACCTTTTTGGTGGGCATACCATTCCAATAAACCGGAACGGGGGAACGGAATTCCAGCCGGTTGCCGGGCTGGGCAACAAACCAGCACTTTTTGGCGTCCATGCCGCAGCTGCCGATGGCAAAGTAGAGAAGCTTGATTTTACCCTTAAAATTGGCGTGAGAACGTCCTGAGCCGCTCATCGAGGTAGCACTTGTGACTGTGATGGAGCCGCGGAAGGGAATGTGGGTCTTTTTATAAACAATGATGGAGACAATAACGATTACCGCCACAAGCGCGGCCACGATGACGGAGAAAATGGCGGGCGTCAGGTTGGTGACCTGGAAGCGGATGGTCATCTCGCTGTAAGCGCCCTGAGGATCGGTGCCCCGCAGGACCAGATCGCCGCTGCGGCTTTTGGCCGTGTTGACGGTCAGATTGCTGCCGTTGAGGGTGACGCTGCCGTCCACCAGCTGGGAGGAGGCGACGGAATAGGTGATGGGATCGCCCTGGGCATCGGAGAAGTAATTGCTCAGGTCAAAGGTGCGCTCCCGGCCGGTGACCGGGGTGACGATGACCGATTCCTCCACCAGTTGCTGGTCGGAGGCCACCACGGGTGCGGTGTTGCCGAAGTTTACCGGAATGGTGTTGGAGGGGATGCTCATGTTGGAATAGCGGAATACCACCTGAACAGAATAGCTGTTAAAGTCGTTTTCCTGGAAATCGTAGGTAAAGGAGCCATTGGGGCCAGCGTTCATTTCCACGGTCTGGGTACTGTTGTCGGCCATATTGGTAAAGGTGAGTTCGGCGGTATACTCGCTGGTAACGGTGCTGTCGGTGATGGGAACGCCGTTCTGGTAGAGGGCGGCCTGCAAGGTGACGGTATCGCCGGCGCCATAGTCGGAGCCGCCGTCGGCGGTAGCCAGCACCGCCGAGGTGTCAATATTGTAAATGACATTGATGGTCACGTTGTCCTGGGGAACGCCGGAGAGCTCCAGGGTCCAGCGGCCCACCTCCGGGTCCACCAGCTTGATGATGTTGAAATCGCCGCCGGTCATAGTGGAATCCTCCATATCCGCGGCGCTCATGGGACCGGAGGGGGCGGTGAGCTGGGCCTGTCCCGCGCCGTCGGTGTCCAGGATGATATTCACTTCCTCCGCTCCGTAGGTGGGCACGTCGATATTAAAGGTGAGCTTGCCGCTGGAGGGGAAGCTGGAGGTCACCCGTTCGCTGCTGGAGGTGGAGAAAATCAGATTATAAAAGGCCTCAAATGCGCCGGTCAGGTCCTCGGGAGAACTGACGGCCACAAAACTGCCGCTGGTGCGGCTGGAGATTTCCTGGAGCTCGGCGGGGTCTGCCACCGAAGTAGCGTTGAGGCAGATGCTGTATACCGGGATACCGGCGGTTTGAGCGGTGGTGATGGCGGTCTCCTTGTTTTCCAGGGAGGCCTCATAGGCCTCCTGGTCGCCGCCCAGATCGGTCCGGCCGTCGCTGAAGAGGATGATGACCGACTCCATGCCGTTCTGAGCGCTCTGGGCGTTCAGGGTTTCCACGGCGGTGAGGAGGGCGGAACCGATGTCGGTGTCATCCCGGGTGCCGGCCTGGCGGATCTGATCGGAAAGGGAAATTTTATCCGACTTGCCGGTGATAGACTGGAGACCGGTGTTGAGCAGGTAATTCTGGGGGTCGTTATCAAACACGATGGCGCCTACATTGTTACCCGAGTTGGTGAGCAGGGCTAAAAAGAGGTCCAATGCGTCGTAACGAAGGCCATTGGCGTCGGTGGCATTGTCACCGTAAACCAGAGAGCCGCTGCCGTCGATCACCAGCATGACGTTAAAGCGTTCCAGATCCTGGTTGTTGAGCGCTTGAGCGGTAGCCAGCACCGGCTGGCAGAGAAGAAGGCACCAGACCAAAAAGAGCGGGGCTGCGAGGTGCAGGCCTCGTTTGAACAAAGCTGACAAATGATTCATAAATCAAACCATCCCTTCTAAAAAATCTGTAATTTTTAATATTAAGTGGATGAAAATGCAACATATTACTTGCGACAGATATAGTCCAATTATACTGGGCATATACGGGTACAACCAGAGTATGACTGGAAATATGACAATAAAAATTTCATAAATCCCCATTTTTCGCCTTAATAGGCGAATTCTCTACCAGAAAAAACGGAAAGTGGGGAAGAAAATCACGCCAAAAGCCCGTCCTCCCGCATTTTTTCCAGAATGCGCTTCATGAGGGACACCCGGCGGAAGGGGGTCATGAGATAGAAGCCGTCGGTATAGGGAGCCATTTCGCCGGCGATGCGGGCCGAGATGGCCACGGCCAGATCTTCCGCCGCTTCCCGATCCTTTCCCTCGTAGCGGGAGACGATCTCGTCGCAGACGTGGATGCCGGCGATTTCGTTGTTGAGGAAGCAAGCATTACGGTGGCTCACCACCGGGAAGATGCCGCCCAACAGCTTGCCCTTGAGGACAGCCCGGGCTTTTTTCAGATTTTCCAGGGCCTCCGGAGAGAGGACCGGCTGGGTGAGGAAACCGGACATGCCGCACGCCTCCTTTTCCTGAGCCAGGCGGAGCTGCACGTCAAAATTGCGGGCGTTGACGTTGAGCGCCCCAAACATGCGGAAGGGTGTGGTCAGCTGCTGGTTGAGTCCCGAGACATAGCGGGCCAGCTTGCGGGAGTTGAAGTTAAAGACGCTCTTGACCTCCGAGCGGTCCTCGGTGGGCACCGGGTCGCCGGTGACCAGCAGCACGTTATGGATTCCCTCCATGGACAGGCCCAGCAGCAGCGCCTTGGTGGCGTTCAGATTCCGGTCCCGGCAGGCCATGTGGGGCAGCGGCTCCACCCCCAGCTCCCGCCGGACCTTGCAGGCCAGCAGGCTGCTGTCCGCCCGGGGCCGTCCCACCGGGCAGTCGGCAATGGTCACCACGTCTGCGCCGGCGTCGTGGAGTTCGGCCACGCCCTTGACAAAGAAGGAGAGGTCGTCGTCGGCCGGCGGGTCCAGCTCCACCGCCACCACCCGCTTTCCGGACTGAAACTTGTCCCACAGGGGATTGGGCTGGGGGATTCGTTTGGGCTCCGCGCCGGGGGCCGCCGCCGGGGAGGTCGTCTCCACCGGCTGGGCCAGGGCTTGCGCGGCGGCGGCGATGTGGTCCGGGGTGGTGCCGCAGCAGCCGCCCACAATGGCCGCGCCGCTCCGGGTCATCTGGACCAGCTGCTGGGCGAAGTAGTCCGGCTGACCCTGGAAGAAGGTGCGCCGGCCCAGTACGGTGGGATAGCCGGCATTGGGCATGATCGAAACCGGACAGGGCAGCGGCGGCAGGGTGCGCAGGTAGGCCAGCAGGTGATGGGGCCCGCACACACAGTTGCAGCCCACGGCGTCCACGCCGGGCAGCTCGGCCACGGCGGAGAGCAGGTCCCGGCCCTGCCGTCCGCTGCGGGTCACACCGGACGCGTCCACCGCGAAGGAGACCAGCAGGAAGGCATCGGGCGCCTGCTCGTTCAGGTGGGCGGCCAGCTGGACCACGCCCCTGTCGTCCGGCAGGGTTTCCAGGAGAAAATGAGTGATGCCGGCCTGCAAAAACCAGTCGGCCTGCCGGCAGTAGAGGTCGCCGGTGTTGGGCAGGTCGCCGGGAATGGGGCCCAGATCGGCAAAGACCAGGGCATCAAAGCCGGAGACGGCGTCCAGCGCCACGGCGCAGCCCGCCCGGACCAGCCGCCGGGCCAGGTCCTCGTCGCCTCGGGCCAGATCGGCCCCCACCGAAAAGGTGTTTGTTTTGATCGCCTGACAGCCGGCCTTCAGATAGGCCCGGTGAATGTCCAAAATGTCCCACGGATGCGCCGCGTTGGCCATCTCACAGCGCTGACCGCTGTGGCCCGGCTGGGCGGCGTACCAGGTGCCCATGGCGCCGTCGAAGAGGAAGGGGCGCTTTTGGGCCAAACAGGTTCTGATGTCCATGATTATCCCAATACCTTTCTGGCAATGTCCACCGACTGGCGGGCGTCCTTGGCGTAAAAGTCGGCGCCCATGGTGCGGGCGTATTCGGGGGTCACCACCGCGCCTCCCACAAAGATCACAGGCGGCCGGGGCAGCGTGTGAAGAAGGGCGATGGTTTCCTCCATGGCGGGGAGGGTGGTGGTCATAAGGGCGGAGAGCCCCACCAGATGGAGGTCCCGATCCTTGACGGCCTCCAGGATGACCTCCGGCTTTACGTCGCGGCCCAGATCCAATACGTCGTAGCCGTAATTTTCTAGTACGGTTTTTACAATGTTCTTCCCGATGTCGTGAATGTCCCCCCGGACGGTGGCCACGGCCAGCGCGCCCTTTTTCACCGGCGCGCCGCCGGTGCGGGAGATGGACTCCTTCACCACCTCAAAGACGGCCTGGGCCGCCTGGGCGGCGGAGAGCAGCTGAGGCAAAAAGACCCGTCCGGCCTCATATCCCTCCCCCACCTGATCCAGGGCGGGGATAAGGTGTCCCTCCACCAGGGAGAGCTCGCTTTCGGTCTCCAGCGCCGCCTTGGCCAGCGCGGCGGCCTCAGCGCCCAGGCCGCGGCAAATGGCCTCCTCCAGGGTCAGTTTCTGGGGCGCGGATGTGGGGAGGGAGGGGCTGTCCTGCTGGGCAAAGCGCGCCACATACCGGCCCGCCCCCTGGTCCTCGCCGGTGAGGACCCGGAAGGCGGCCACCGCGTCCATCATCTCCCGCTGGTTGGGGTTGAGAATGGGGAGGGTCAGACCGGCGGTCATGGCCTGCACCAGGAAGGTATGGGTCACCAGCGCCCGGTTGGGCAGGCCGAAGGAGATGTTGGACACCCCCAGCACGGTCTGGAGCCCCAGCTCCTCCCGGACGGCCCGTACCGCTCTGAGCGTCTCGACAGCCTGCTCCTGCTGGGCGGAGACGGTGAGGGTGAGACAGTCGATCCATACATCCTCCTTGGGGACGCCGTAGGAGCGGGCGGCGTCCAGAATGCGCCTGGCGATGGTCACCCGGGCCTCGGCGGTCTGGGGAATGCCTTCCTCGTCCAGGGTGAGGCCCACCACCGCCGCGCCATAGCGCTTGACCACCGGCAGGATGCGGGAGAGCACCTGGGGGTCGCCGTTGACCGAATTGACCGCCGCCTTGCCGTTAAAGACCCGCAGGCCGGCGGCCAGGGCGTCGGGGTTGGAGGAGTCCAGCTGGAGAGGGACGGAGAGGACGCTTTGCAGCTTTTTGACCACCTTGGGCAGCATCTCCACCTCGTCCACCCCGGGAAAGCCCACGTTGACGTCCAAAATATCGGCTCCGGCATCCACCTGGGCCAGTCCCACCTGGGCGATGTAGTCCAGATCCTGTTCCAGCAGGGCCTGCTGGAAGCGTTTCTTGCCGGTGGGATTGATGCGCTCACCGATGACCCGCACCCCGTCGATGGCGCAGGGCTGGACCGGCGTACATACAAAGGCGACGGGATGATAAGGGCGTTGGACCGGTTTCAGACCGTCCAACGCGGCCCGGACGGCCCGGATGTAGTCGGGGGTGGTGCCGCAGCAGCCGCCGAAGAGGGTGACGCCCGCGTCCAGACAGGGGCGCATGGCGGCGGCGAAGGTCTCCGGGTCCATATGGTAATGTCCGTCCACCGGGTCGGGAAGGCCGGCGTTGGGCTTGGCGATGACCGGAAGGGTGGTGCTTGCACACAGCTCCCGAAACAGGGGGAGGAGAAGATCAGGACCCAGAGAGCAGTTGAGACCGATGGCGTCGGCCCCCAGTCCCTCCAGAGTGCGGGCCATGGAGGCCACGGTGCAGCCGGTAAAGGTCCGTCCGTTCTCCTCAAAGGACATGGTGACAAAGACGGGGAGGGAGGTGTTTTCCTTCACCGCCAGCAGAGCCGCCTTGGTCTCGTAAAGGTCGGTCATGGTCTCGATGACGGCCAGATCGGCTCCGGCCGCCGCGCCAGCCTCCGCCACCTCCCGGAAGAGGTCGTAGGCATCCTCAAAGGAGAGGGAGCCCATGGGCTCCAGCAGTTCCCCCAGGGGGCCTATGTCCAGCGCCACCCGGACGGCGGGACCGGCGGCCTCTTTGGCGATGCGCACGCCGGCGGAGACCACCTCGGCCACCGAATGCCCGGAGGCGGCCAGCTTATGTCGGTTGGCCCCGAAGGTGTTAGCGTAGATGATCTGGCTGCCCGCCGCCACATAGTCCGCGTGGACCGAGCGGATGAGGTCGGGCCGGGTGAGATTCAAAAGCTCGGGCTGCCCGCCGGGGGGCAGACCCCGCTGTTGGAGGACGGTGCCGGTGGCGCCGTCCAGAAAGACGAGGGTATTTTTCCAAACATCAGAGTGCACAGTGTTTTCCTCCCTTGCGCAGGGCGCAGGTTTCTCGCAGAGTACAGTGGGCGCAGCCGCGGACCCGGGCCATCTGGGGCCGGTGCGAGAGGCCGACGATGGCAGTCACCGATTTGGCGGGGTTGAGCAGCAGGCTGGAGGTGACGGAGAGGCCCAGCCGCCGGCCGGCGTCCAGCGCGGCGCACAGCGCGGGCTGGAGCGACAGGGGAAGGTCTCCATAGCCGGGACTGAAGCGGTCGGTCAGATAGAGCGCGGGCAGAAGCCCCTGCAATTCCGACTCCGCCTGGTCGCAGCCGGCCTCCACCCAGGCGCTGCCACAGGCGTCCAGCAGGACGGCCTGGGCCATATCCCGGGCCTGTTCGGTGCGCAGCATGGCGTCAAAGGGAGCGCCCAGCGTGCAGGCCAGCAACGCGGCCTGGCGGCAGTCGGAGAGCATGGTGCGGGCGGTCTGGCCGCGCAAAGTCACGCCGGTCCCCTCCAGTACGTAGCCTTCCGCCTGCCGGGTCAGCGGAAAGACCCGGTAGCAGTACCGGGGCCGTATGGCGGCGGTGAGGCGCTGGGCCACAGGCTCCGCCAGCCGGCGGAGGGTTTCCGGGGGACGGTCGCCGCCGCCCAGATAGCGCAGCGCCTCCTGAAGATTCAGTTCCACACAAAACCTCCCTTTTCCCCGTCAAAGTTCTGTTGACGAGGTCGTTTGACATCCCTTATCATACCGTTTTTTCCCTAAAATGTACAGTCTCCTTTTTCTTTATGGAAAAAAGAAGAAAATCATAAGATTTTGAAAATTTCCGCGCCAAAGGTTGACAGGAGCACCGTCTATGGTAGAATGGGAGCGGTGATTCCTGCGATGAATAAGAAAGATATGCGGGGGTGGGCCGTGATCGCCGGCTTTTATGCGCTGATCGAGCTGGCCGGCGTGACCTGTCCCATTCGTTTTTTAACGGGGATATCCTGCGCGGGATGCGGGATGTCCCGGGCGTGGCTTTCGCTGTTCCGACTGGATGTGGCGGCGGCATTTTCCTACCATCCGCTTTTTTGGCTGCCGGTTCCGGCGGCTCTGGTGTTTTTCTTTCGTCGCCGGCTGCCAAGACAGGTGGTGCGCGCTGCGTTGTGGGTGGTGTGCGCCCTGTTTTTCATCGTTTATCTGGTGCGGCTCTTTCAGCCGGAGGACACGGTTGTGGTTTTTGCGCCCCGGGAGGGACTGATTTACCGCATCCTTTCCTGGCTGTTTGGAGCGCACGGGACTTAAAAAGGGGGAATGTATATGTTTTGCTGGCATTGCGGGAAGGAAATCGAGTCAAGCGCCCGTTTCTGTAATTACTGCGGCGCCAAACAGCACGACAACGCGCCGCCGTCCGGTGGCGGCGGACCCAGCGGCAGCGGAAATGCCAACGATTTTGGCGGCGGGCCTAACAGCAACTGGAATGCCAACGGGTTCGGCGGCGGACCCAGCGGCAACGGAAATGCCAACGATTTTGGCGGCGGGCCCAACAGCAACGGAAATGCCAACGGGTTCGGCGGCGCGCCTAACAGCAGCGGAAACGCCAACGGTTTTGGAGGCGGACCCAACAACGGCGGAAACTTCCACCCGCCGGCCGGGCCGGGCAGCGGTCTGGAAATCGGCCTGAAAATCTTCGCGGTGATCTGCGCGGTGCTTTATCTCATCAACGCCGGTACGCGTATTTTTGCCGCCATCCGCACCTTTTTCTATACCATAGAGTCGGTTTTCTACTATATCGACTTCTATTCCGTCTACAATATCTGGTCCTGCATCCTGGGCGTTCTGACCTTTATCGCCTATTTGTGGATGTGCCTGGTGTTGGTGCTGATCGCCTTTAAGCGGACGAAGGAAAATTCCGACGCCCTGCTGCTGGGCGTGGCTGTGGGCGGCGCGTTGGCGGCGCTGCTGTCGGTGATCCAGTTTTTAATGGTGGCTCTGTTCCACCAGATCACCGTGGTGAGCATCCTGATTCCGGTGGCAGGCGCCGCGGTCTGTGTGGGCGTCCTCTATGCCCTGCTCTATGTGATGGGCGAGGCTCCCTTTGCCACAGTGGATTTCCACAACCTGTCCGCCGCGTTTCGGGAGATGACCGCCGCGGTGGCCGAGGCCTGCCGCAATCTGTCGGTGAAGAGCAACAAAGCCCCCGGCGGCGCGCCTAACTATCATAATCCCAATCCCAACGGCGTTCCCAACAACGGCGGTCAGCCCTATTACGGCCCCCGCCGTCTGGACACCAACCGCAGCCTGCTGCTGTATATCCTGCTGAGCCTGGTGACCTGCGGCATTTATGCCTACTACTTTATCTACTGCATGGCACGGGATGTGAATACCGCCTGTGACGGCGACGGTCAAAAGACCGAGGGCCTGCTGGGCTTCATCCTGCTGAGTCTGGTGACCTGCGGCATTTACGCCTTCTATTGGTATTACGCCCTGGGCAACCGCCTGGCGGCCAACGCCCCCCGGTATGGCATGAGCTTCCAGGAAAACGGCACCACGGTGCTCCTCTGGATGGTCCTGGGCCTGTTCCTGTGCGGACTGGGCCCCTATTTCGGCATGTACATCCTCATCAAAAACACCAACGCCATTTGTAACGGCTATAACTACGCCCACGGACTGTAAAAAAGGAAACGCGCCCCCGAAACGGTTTCTCCGTTTTGGGGGCGCGCTGTTGTTTGCGTTGCGGGAAAGGGGCCCGGCATGATACACTGAACAAAACGCCAGGAGGTGCGGACCATGTATGAACCGCTGCGGATACAGGCGGGATTGCGGATTTTTCGCCGGGGAGAAAAGGCCTTTGGACCGGGGATCGCCCGGCTGCTGGAGGGGGTGGAGGAGTTGGGCTCCCTGCGCAGCAGCGCCCGGCGGATGGGCATGAGCTACAACAAGGCCTGGAGCGTGCTCCACAGCTGCGAGGCGCATTTGGGCTATCCCCTCCTCCACCGCCACAGCGGCGGAGCTGGCGGCGGAGGCGCGTCCCTGACAGAGGAGGGACGGCGGCTCCTGTCCCGCTACCGGGCCTTTGAGGCAGAGGCCGAAACCATGCTGGATCAGCTGGCGCGGCAGTATTTTGACGATACGGTGTAAAAACTCAGAACAGCTGCCGGCCCTGGCAGAACTTGGCCGTAATGTCCCGATCCTCCGAGAGGTAGATGCACCGCTCCAGCCGTTCCTCCACGGTGAAGGGCCGGACGGTGGCCAGACGGCTGTCGTCCACCACGATGGCGTCCAGCTCATAGCCCGGCGCGAAGGAGCCCACCTGGCCGAAGAAGGCGCCGCCCCCCGCGGTGCCCAGCCAGAAGGCCTCGGCGGCGCTGAGGGGTTTTAGGCCCTGGTCCACCAGCCGCCAGCGGAGCTTGGACACCTGGACGGCGTCGGCCATGGCCCGGAAGATGGACAGGATGGCGCCGCCCGCCACGTCGCTGCCCAGGCCCATGGGGATGCCCAGGTCCAGATAGCGGCGCACCGGCGCGATGCCGGAGGCAATGTTGGTGTTGGACTGGGGGCAGTGGGCGATGAACACGCCCTTTTGGGCCATACGCGCTGTCTCCTCCGGGGTGGAGTGGACGCAATGAGCCATGATCGTGGGACAGCCCTCGCCGCCGAAGAGACCGAAGCGGTCGTAAACGTCGCCGTAGAAGGCCGACCAGGGACAAAGCTCCTTTACCCAGGCGATCTCCCCAAAGTTTTCCGAGAGGTGGCTCTGGACCGGCAGCCCGGTCTCCCGCTGGAGCCGGCCCAGACCGGCCAGCACCTCGTCGGAGCAGGTGGGGACAAACCGGGGCGTAAAGATGGGCGTGGAATGGGCAAAGTGGGCGTTTTCCACCCAGCGCCGGGTTTCCGAGAGGGAAAAGTCCGCGCTCTCCTCCCGGATGATGTCCGAGCAGTTGCGGTCCATATTCACCCGCCCCACCATGGTCACCAGACCGGATTGGTCCAGCAGGTCCATGAGGAGCAGAGTGGCGTCGGTGTGGCAGGTGGCGAAGATGCACGCGCGGGTGTTGGGGCTGTGGACCAGATCGTCCACGAATTTGCCGTAAGACCGGGCGGCGTAGTCCAGGTCGGCAAAGCGCCGCTCTTCCGGGAAGGTGTTGGTCTCCAGCCACTCCAGCAGCTCCAGATCCATGCCTAAGGCCCGGTAGGTGTACTGGGGGGCGTGGACGTGGAGGTCCACCAGGCCGGGCAGAATGAGCCGGCCGGTATAGTCCAGAAGGGGAAGGGCTGCGTACTGCTCCGGCAGGGCGTCAAATACGCCGGCGGATTTGCCGTCCAGACAGACCAGATATCCGTCGGATACGGTGCGGATGGTAGTGGGATCCAGGCTGTAAGCGATGTCCCCCTTGAGGACAAAGCGGGTCCTTTCCATAAATACCTCCTTAAAAGCTGAGGTTGGTGCTTCTCTCACCATTATAATGCCCATATCTGCCCGCCGCAAGTGCCCTTTGGGATTGTCAGGGGGACAAAGGAATGGTAAAATGAGGTCGAACTTTGCGTCAGGAGGCAGTGGAATGGATCGAAACGATTTGATTTACCGGACCTATGTCCGTATTTTGGAGGAAGAGCTTCAGCCGGCCATGGGCTGTACCGAGCCGGTGGCGCTGGCTTGGGCGGCGGCCAAGGTGTGCCGCACCCTGGGCGGCACGCCGGAGAGGCTGCGGGTGGCGGTGAGCGGAAACCTGATGAAGAACGTAAAAAGCGTGGTGGTACCCAACACCGGCGGACTGCGGGGCATTGAGGCCTCGGTGGCGGCGGGGGCCTCGGTGGGCGACGCCGACGCCATGCTGGAGGTGCTCAGCCAGGTCAGGGAGGAGCAGCATGAGACCATCCGGGCCTTCCTGCGGGCCGTTCCCATCCGGGTGGAGAAGCTGGAGAGCCCCGCGCCCCTGGATATGGAGCTGGAAGCGGCAGCCGGGACGGACCGGGCGGTGGCGCGGATCACCGGCGAGCACACCAACCTGGTCTACCTGGCCCGGAACGATAGGGTGCTGGTGGACCGGCGGTCCGAAGCCGCCACAGCCCGGCAGGACGGCAAGGCCGACCGGAGCCTTTTGAATGTGGCGGACATCGTGGACTTTGCCCAGTGTGTGGCGCTGGAGGACGTGCGCCCTCTGCTGGAGCGGCAGCTCTCCTATAATATGGCCATTGCCGAGGAAGGGTTGAGGGGCGAATACGGCGCCGGCGTGGGCGCCACGCTGATGGAGAGCGGCGGCGGAGCGGACAGAAAGGCCCGGGCCATGGCCGCCGCCGGCTCCGACGCCCGGATGAGCGGCTGTGGCCTGCCGGTGGTGATCGTGTCGGGCAGCGGCAACCAGGGGATCACCGCCTCGGTGCCGGTGGCGGTGTACGCCCGGGAGAAGGGATACGGCGAGGAGCGGCTGCTGCGGGCCCTGGCTCTCTCCGACCTGCTGACCGTCCATCAAAAGGCCTATATCGGGGTGCTGTCCGCCTACTGCGGGGCGGTGAGCGCCGGCTGTGCCGCGGCGGGGGCCATAGCCTGGCTGGACGGCGGCGGCTATGACGCGGTGGCCCATACGGTGGTCAACGGCCTGGCCATGGCGGCCGGCATCGTGTGCGACGGCGCGAAAGCCTCCTGCGCGGGGAAGATCGCCATGGCGGTGGAGAGCGGCCTGCTGGGCTACCACATGTACCGGAAGGGACACCAGTTCTGGGGCGGCGAGGGCATCGTCATCCGGGGGGTGGACAACACCATCCGCAACGTGGGCGCCCTGGCCCGGGAGGGCATGAAGGAGACCGACCGGAAGATCGTGGAGCTGATGCTGGAGGGCCTGGGCAGCCAGGCGGATGCGGCCGGATGTTGAAAAAATACATAGAAAATTCATAAAATTGCACTGCAAAATAAGCAATGCTCCGGTATAATAGAGAGGCTAAGGCCGTGCCGCGCACGGTCAACTGAAAGGAGCTGTGTTGATTATGGCCAAGATTATCGGAAGTCCTTCCCGTTATGTACAGGGTGCCGGGGAGCTGTCCCACCTGCGGGAGCATGTGGCGCTGCTGGGCAAAAACCTTTTCATTCTCACCAGTCCCTCCGGCCGCGGCCGGGTAGAGGGCAAGATCGCCAAGAGCCTGGAGGGCTCCGACGCCAAAGCCGTCTATGAAGTCTTTAACGGCGAGTGCTGCATGACCGAGATCAACCGCATCAAGGCCGCCTTTGACGCCTCCGGCTGCGACCTGATCGTGGGCATCGGCGGCGGCAAGATCCACGACACCGCCAAGGCCGCCGCATACTATTCCAAGGTCCCCGTGGTCATCGTGCCCACCATCGCCTCCACCGACGCCCCCTGCTCCGCCCTGTCGGTCATCTACACCGACGACGGCGTTTTTGAAAAATACCTCTTCCTGCCCGCCAACCCCAATATGGTGCTGGTGGACACCGAGATCGTGGCCGCCGCGCCCGCCCGTCTGCTGGTCTCCGGCATGGGCGACGCTCTGGCCACCTATTTCGAGGCCCGGGCCTGCCGGGACTCCAACGCCGGCAACTGCGTGGGCGGCACCATCACCCTGGCCGCCATGCAGCTGGCCCGCCTGTGCTATGAGACCCTGCTGTCCGACGGCCTGAAGGCCAAGCTGGCGGTGGAGCGCAAGGTGTGCACCAAGGCGGTGGAGAACATCATCGAGGCCAACACCTACCTGTCCGGCGTGGGCTTTGAGTCCGGCGGCCTGGCCGGCGCCCACGCCATCCACAACGGCCTCACCGCCCTGCCCGCCACCCATGCCTTCTACCACGGCGAGAAGGTGGCCTTCGGCACCCTGGTCCAGCTGGTGCTGGAGAACGCCTCCACCGAGGAGCTGGCCGAGGTACTGGACTTCTGCGCCACTGTGGGCCTGCCCACCACCCTGGCCGACCTGGACATCGCCGACGCCACCGAGGAGCAGCTCATGGAAGTGGCCAAGCTGGCCTGCGCCGACGGCGACACCCTGCACAATATGCCCTTCCCCGTCACCCCCGAGGGCGTCTACGCCGCCATCGTGGCCGCCGACCAGCTGGGCTGCCAGTATAAATAAAGGATACAAAGAATAAAAGCAGCGGGATCAGAACGAAATGAACTGCACCCCATTTGTTAGACAGTATGGTATACTGAATAACAAGTGGGGTGCTTTATTATGCCAAAAGGGATACCAAACAAACGATACACACCAGAATTTAAA
>NZ_JACLZC010000007.1 GCF_016901735.1 Pseudoflavonifractor phocaeensis
GGGGAGTGCGATCCCCTCCCGTCTTGTAGGGGCGACCCTTGTGGTCGCCCGCATCCATGCAGGCATTTTGACGTTTCCTGCACCACCTTCCACTTCTTCGACAGACTGAGCGGCATGGAGCATTCCATGCCGCTTCCGTCTTGTTTGGCGGGATTGTAAGGGGTTACTCCAGCGTCAGGGATTGCGCCCAATCCTTCAGCTCCGCCGGGCTGAGCCGGCCGTTGAGCAGCCGTCCGTCCACGATTCTGGCGCCGGGGGCGCTGGCGCGCAGACCCTCCGCCGATCTGCCCAGGCCGCTTCCGCCGGAGGTGGCGAAGAGGACGATGGTTTTGCCCGAGAAGTCGTAGCGCTCCAGGAAGGTATTGACGATGGCGGGGGCCACATACCACCAGATGGGGAAGCCCAGAAAGATCACGTCGGCGCCGGCCACGGGGGCGTCTCCGTCGGCCAGAGCCGGGCGGGACTGCTTGTCCTTCATTTCCACGCTGCTGCGGGAGCTCTTGTCCATCCAGTTGAGATCCGCGCCGGTATAGGGGACGGCGGGTCTGATCTCATAGAGGTCCGCTCCCGCCGCGCCGGCCAGCGCCTTTGCCGCCTTGGCGGTGGTACCGGTGGCGGAAAAATAAGCGACCAATGCTTTTTTCATAAAAAACGCCTCCTTTTCCCTTATTGTAGCGCCCTTTGTCGGAGATGTAAAATACCGATTTCCTATGGACGGCGATTCTTAAAAAGCATTTTTGACCCGCTCCGGCGCAGAAAGGCGTAAAAATGCTTTTACGCTATTTCTGGTCATCCAAACCAGGCATTAGACAGGGGGAAAAAACCGTCTTACAATAGAGCTGTCCGGAGGAGGACACCTGCATTTTTTCATTTGGAGGCTGCGGTATGACCATAGAGGAGGCAAGCGAGCGCTACGAAATTCCCATGCACATTTTGCGGACATATGAGAGCTGGGGGCTGTGCGGGGCGGTCAAGAAGGTCATGGGGGACTGGCAGTACGACGAGACGGACCTGGAACGGCTGAGCGTCATAATGACGCTGCACGACGTGGGCTTTACCGCTGCGGAGGTGGAGGCCTATATGCGTCTCCTGCTGGAGCGTCCCCACACGGAGGAGCAGCGGCTCCGAATGCTGGAGGTCCGGCGCGCCGCCGCCCTGGATGAGATCCACTTCAAGGAGCGCCAGCTTCAGCGGCTGGACGATCTGCGCTATGAGATTCGGAACAAACAGAGGGAGGTACCAAAGAATGCATGCATTTGAACAGCTCCGCTTACAACTGGCGGAGAAGGACCCGGAGTTTGCGTCCTTCTTCTCCGCCTTTGCCTTTGACGAGGTGATCCGGGAGAGCCGTCTGGACGATAAGACCCGGTTTCTGGCCATTCTGGCGGCCCTGATGGGCTGTCAGGGGGCGGACGCCTTCCGCGCCGCGGTGCCGGAGGCCCTGCGGCACGGCGTGACTCCCGTGGAGTTGAAGGAATTGGTCTATCAGGGGACGGCCTATCTGGGACTGGGCCGTACGCTGCCCTTCCTGCACGCGGCCAACCAGGCGCTGGAGGGGGAAGGGGTGCCGCTTCCGCTGCCGCCCCAGGGAACCACCGCGCCGGAGACCCGGATTGAGGAAGGCAACCAGGTCCAGGTGGACATTTTTGGGGAAGGGATGCGGGGATTCCAAAACAGCGGTCCGGAGGAGAGCCGCCGCGTCAACCGCTGGCTGGCCGGCAACTGCTTTGGCGACTACTATACGAGAGGCGGACTGGACCATGGGCAGCGGGAGCTCATCACCTTCTGCTTTCTGGCCGCCCAGGGGGGCTGTGAGCCCCAGCTGGTGAGCCATGCCGCCGGCAATCTGCGCATCGGCAATGACAAGCGCTTTCTCATCGACGTGGTGTGCCAGTGCTTGCCCTACATCGGCTATCCCCGCAGCCTCAACGCGCTGCGCTGCGTCCATGAGGCCGCCAAAGAAAGGGAATAAGGAGCTGCTTTTATGATTTATAAAAAGTATCAGGGCCAAAAGCTTTCCAATCTGGGCATGGGTTGCATGCGCCTTCCGGTGGTGGGGGGAGCCGACGGGGCGGTGGACCAGTCCGCCGTGGAGGAGATGGTGGCCTGCGCCATGGAGTGGGGCGTCAACTATTACGACACCGCTTGGGGCTACCATGGGGGCCATTCGGAGACGGCCATCGGAACAGCCCTGTCCGCCTATCCCCGTGAAACGTTCTATCTGGCCGACAAGTTCCCCGGCTATGATCTCTCCAACATGGACAAGGCGGCGGAGATTTTTGAAGCGCAGCTGAAAAAGTGCCGGGTGGAGTATTTTGACTTCTATCTCTTCCACAACGTGTGCGAGATGAACATTGACGCCTATCTGGACCCCAAGTACGGCATTCTGGACTACCTGCTGGAGCAGAAGAAGAAGGGCCGCATCCGCCATCTGGGCTTTTCCTGCCACGGCGCCATGCCGGTGCTCAAGCGGTTTTTGGAGGCGTATGGGGCGCATATGGAATTTTGTCAGCTCCAGCTCAATTATGTGGACTGGCGTTTTCAGGGGGGAAAGGAGAAGGTGGAGCTGCTGGAGCGGTACCACATCCCGGTGTGGGTGATGGAGCCGCTCCGGGGCGGACGGCTGGCCCGGCTCAGCGAGAAGGAGCTCGCCATGCTCCAGGCGCTCCGGCCGGAGCGTTCCGCGCCCGCCTGGGCCTTCCGCTTCCTCCAAAGCATTCCAGGCGTGACCGTCATTCTGTCCGGCATGTCCGACCTGGAGCAAATGAAGGACAACCTGGAGACCTTTGAGACGGAAGAGCCCCTGTCTGACGGAGAACAGAAGGCCGTTCTGGCCTTGGGGGAAGAGATGACCAACTCCAAGGCGCTGGCCTGCACCGCCTGCCGGTACTGTACCGCCCACTGTCCCCAGGGGCTGGACATTCCCCATTTGCTGGCGCTGTACAATGAGCACCGGTTCACCGGCGGCGGCTTCATCGCCCCCATGGCCCTCTCGGCCATCCCGGCGGACAAGCGGCCCGGCGCCTGCGTGGGCTGCCGCAGCTGCGAGGCGGTGTGTCCCCAGCAGCTGAAGATCTCGGAGGCCATGGCGGAGTTCAGCGCCATGCTGTAAGGAGGGTTTTTATGAAGTGTATGGACCTGAAAACCTTTGAGCGGGAAAATGTGTTTGGTCTGGGGAAGGAGAACAGCGACTACGCGCGGTTTTTCGTGGGCAATTCCTACCTGAATCCGCTGACGGTACCCGGCCGGTGTCCGGTGTTTCTGGCCAATGTGACCTTTGCGCCGGGGTGCCGCAACAACTGGCACATCCACCACGCCAAGGATGGCGGCGGACAGCTGCTCATCTGTACCGCGGGAGAGGGCTGGTATCAGGAGGCGGGCAAGGCGGCGGTCAGTCTGACGCCCGGCATGGTCATCACCATTCCCGCCGGGGTCAAGCACTGGCACGGCGCCAAGCGGGACAGCTGGTTTGCCCATATTGCCGTGGAGGTGCCGGGAAAAGAGACCTCCAACCAGTGGTTAGAAGCCGTTTCCGACGAGGAATACGCGCAGCTGCACGGATAACGGATAAATGAGATACGGCGGGGACCGGTGCCGTCCGGTGCCCGCCGTTTTTCCGCCCGTCGTTCCCGCGGCGTTTTTGTCTTGTGGAAGGGCGGCGAATATGGTAGGATGGGAAAAAAGAGGTGAAAGAGATGGAGCTTCGGGTATTGCGGTACTTTTTGGCGGTGGCCCGGGAAGAGAACATCACAAAAGCGGCGGCCTTGCTCCACCTGACGCAGCCCACCCTTTCCCGGCAGCTGATGCAGCTGGAGGAGGAGCTGGGGGTGCGGCTTTTCCACCGCAGCCGCTATCATATCGTCCTGACGGACGAGGGGATGCTGCTGCGCCGCCGGGCCCAGGAGCTGGTGGAGCTGGCGGACAAGACCGCCCGGGAATTCCGCCAGGCGCCGGAGCTGCGGGGGGAGATCTCCATCGGCAGCGGAGATTTGGAGGGGATGAGCCTTCTTGCGGAGCTGCTGACCTCCTTCCAGGCCCTTCATCCGCAGGTGACCTATCGGATCTACAGCGGCAACGCGGACAACACGAAGGAGCGCATCGAAGGGGGAATGCTGGACCTGGGCCTGCTGCTGGAGCCGGTGGATATCAGCAAGTATGATTTTATCCGCCTGCCGGTGAAGGAGCAGTGGGGCATCCATGTCCGGGCGGACGACCCCCTGGCGGAGCGGGAGGCCGTCACGGCCCGGGAGCTTGTGGGGGTGCCTCTGATCTTTACGCAGCGGGACCTGGTACAAAAGGAGCTGGAGCGATGGTTCGGACCCTATGGCCGGCAGCTCCAGGTAGCCGCCACCGGAAATTTGCCCTACAATATGGCCCAGCTTGCCAGGGCCGGCATGGGGGCCTTTTTGACGATTAAGCTGCGCTGTGAGTACCAGGGACTCCGCTTTCTGCCGCTCTCTCCGCCGCTGGAGGCGAGCACGGTGCTGGCCTGGAAAAAGACCGAGACCTTTCCGCCGGCCATGGGGGCGCTGCTGGAACACATAAAGCGTGAGATTGACCATAAACGGTGAGGGAAAAACATGGAGCATTCGTGGGGATGCTCCATGCGTTTTTTTGAGCGGGTTACTCTCCAATGGTAGAGGAGGCCGAGGCGAAAAGCGTACCCGATGAATGGTGACGACCCGTGCGGCCCGTGGGGACGAGCGGCGGACACAAAGGGAAAATATAGAATATGCCACATAAAAGATAAAAAGAAATCAGATATTTCATCAAAAAAACCAGCTATATTCCACATGATTAGATAGCCTTTTTTGGAAAGAAGTGTTATAATAAAATTTAACTGAGCTCCGAGGGGAGAACAGGAAAAGTGAGTCGATTTATTTTGTATCATATAGAAGAATTCGTCAGATTGGATGTGAATGATATGCCGGCATCGGCATTGGAAAAAGAGAGCCGCCCACAGCTGACAGGCGGACAACAGATGTACCTCAGATGTAAGAGAGGAATTGATATTTTGCTGTCCGGCGTGGGGCTGGTTGTGCTTTCGCCGGTTTTTCTCGGCGTGGTCATGGCCATCAAGCTGGAGGACGGCTGGAAGGCCCCTGTTTTCTTTGCGCAGAAACGAGTGGGGAACCATAAGACCTATTTTCAGCTGTATAAATTCCGCAGTATGAAGCTGGACACCCCCCATGATATGCCCACCCATCTGCTGCGGGACCCGGAGCAGTACATCACCAAGGTGGGGAAGGTGCTGCGCCGCACCTCGCTGGACGAGCTGCCTCAGATCTGGAACATTCTAAAGGGGGATATGTCGGTGATTGGTCCCCGGCCGGCGCTGTGGAACCAGGAGGACCTGCTGGCCGAGCGGGACAAGTACGGGGCCAATGACGTGCCGCCGGGTCTGACCGGCTGGGCCCAGATCAACGGCCGGGACGAGCTGGAGATCGACGTAAAGGCTCGGTTTGACGGCGAGTATGTGGAGAAGCTCTCCTTCCCCTTTGACGTCAAGTGCTTTTTTGGCACCATTTTCCGCGTTCTCCGCAGCGACGGCGTGGTCGAGGGCGGCACCGGGGCAGGCAAAGAAAACATGGAGCGGTGAGAATGCCCGTGAAGCAAATTTACATCATTGGAAAAAATGGATATATTGGGTCCGCATTTGCGGAATGGCTAAAAAAAGAACCGGAAAAATATACGGTCTATACCATCGCGGCAAGGGAATTCCGGCCGGAGACATTTGACTTTTCCCGGGCGGATGCAGTCATTTTTGCGGCCGGGATCGCGCACCTTTCATCCAAAGAAGGCAAAGAGGCGCCATATATGCCTGTAAATTGTGATCTGGCTGTTGCAAGCGCGCAAAAGGCGAAAAAAGACGGCGTCGGGCAATTCCTTTATCTGAGCTCCATGAGCGTCTACGGGGTTGAAGCGGGAGAAATTGATCGCAGTACCCCGCTTTGTCCCAAAAACGAATACGGACGCTCCAAAAAAATGGCGGAGGAGAAGCTGACGGCGCTGCATTCTACCAGCTTTCGTGTGTGTATTTTGCGCCCGCCCATGGTATACGGTAAGAACTGCCGCGGAAATTATCAGACCCTTCGCCGCATTGCGTGCAGGGTTCCCGTTTTTCCGGCGGTCAAAAATAAGCGCAGTATGATCCATATTGATAACCTCTGTGCCTGGATGCAGTGGGCCATCGATGGACAAAGCGGCACGGTTCTTTTACCGCAGGACCCTTTTTATATCTGTACATCAGACATGGTGCGGCTCATTGCGGCGGCGCACGGCAAACAGAAGGCGATGGTTCCCGGCTTTGGGCGGATTCTGGCCATGCTGCCTGTTTCCGCCGCACGGAAAGCCTTCGGCAGTCTTTACTATGCGCCCAGTACCGATGACCACAGCGTGGTGCGCACCTTGGAAGAGGCCGTCGCCCGGACGGAAGGGAGTGCGGAATGAAAAAGGTGCTCTTTGTGGCCACCGTGGTACAGCTGCACATTGCCCGGTTCCACATTCCCTATCTGAAGTGGTTTCATGAGCAGGGGTGGCAGGTGGACGTGGCGGCAAAAAACGACTATGCACATCCGGAAGAATGTGTGATCCCCTACTGCGACCACTTTTACGATATCCCGTTTGCCCGCAGCCCGTTTGATTCCAGCAACCTTCGGGCTTTTAAGATGCTGAAACAGCGTTTGGATGAGACCCATTATGACATCATCCACTGCCATACGCCCATGGGCGCCGTCATTGCCCGCCTGGCCGCCCGAAAGAGCCGCCGGGCCGGGACCAAGGTTATCTACACGGCCCATGGCTTCCATTTTTACCGTGGCGCTCCCATGAAAAATTGGCTGCTCTACTATCCGGCGGAACGGTTTCTGGCCAGATGGACGGATGTCATCCTGACCATGAATCGGGAGGATGAGCAGGCCGCACACAAATTTCCCTGTCCCCGGATCGAATATGTGCCGGGTGTCGGGATAGATCTCGAGAAATTTTCCAGGCACCAACCCCGCGACGCGGTCAGAGCCGCATTGGGTATCCCGCCGGACGCCGTCTTTATTCTGTCCGTTGGTGAACTCATCGCAAGAAAGAACTATAATGTTGCCATTGAGGCGGTGGCCGCGTTGGACACGCCTGCTGATTTTAGATTTTATATTGCCGGAATCGGAGACAAGGAATCCCAGCTGCGGCAGCATATCGCGGACAAGGGACTGGAGGACAAAATCAAGCTGCTGGGCTTTCGGAGCGATATTCCGGATCTGCTCCACGCGGCGGATGTGTTTTTCTTTCCGTCCTTGCAGGAAGGGCTGCCGGTGGCGGTCATGGAGGCCATGGCCTGCGGTCTGCCCATTGTCTGTTCCCGCATTCGCGGCAATACCGATCTGATCGACGAGGGACTGGGCGGATACCTGGTGGACGCGGCGGATACCGCCGGCTTTACACAGGCATTGACGCAATGTATAACCTCGTCGTCCAATGCCGATATGGCAGCGTATAATCGGGAAAAGATAGTTGGGTTTTCCGAAGAGGCTGTATTGGAGCGCATGGCAAATATCTATCGGACCACAATGAATGGAGCGGTGTAATGCTCAACACGATTACAATTCTCATTTGGATCGCCATCGTCACAGCGGCTGTTTTCCTGGCGGGCACACGGCGACTGGTCACACAATACGGACAAGAGGAGTGCCGCTTCCCCAAAGCGGCGGCCTGGGCCATTGCAATTCCGATTATTGTCTGGGCGGGCACGCGGGGATATGTGGCAGATACGACCCTGTATCGCATCGGATTTCAAGATGCGGCGGACAGTATTTTTGCCATCCCAAGCTATTTGATGTCCCAGCCCCAGGACCCGGGATACGGCGTTTTTCAAATTATTGTCAAATCGATCATTGGAAACAACGATGTCCTTTATTTTACCATCATTGCCGCAATCTGCGCGCTGTGTGTCCTGCTGACCTATCAAAAATACTCCTGCTCCCTGGCCATGAGCGCCTTTTTGTTTGTCGCGTCCTGTGACTGCTACCAGTGGCTCTTTAACGGTATGCGCCAATTCATTCCGGCCGCGGTCCTGTTTGCCGCGATGGGTCTGCTGCTGCGGAAACGATACGTCGCCTTTATCGTCTTGACCCTCCTTGGAGCGACGTTTCACCTTTCCGCGCTGCTGCTCATCCCGGCGGCCTTTCTGGTGCAGGGGAAGGCATTGAACAAAAAAACCTTGCTTTTCTTTGTGGCAATTGCGGCTGCTATCATATTTTTGAATCAATTTACCGATTTTTTGGAGACGGTGCTCAGCAATACCCAGTATGATGATGTCGTATCACAATTTGCCGAGGATGACGGAACAAATATTTTACGGGTGCTTGTCTATGCGGTGCCCGTGGTTCTGGCGCTGATCGGGAAAAGACAGATCGATTATTATGACAGTCCGGTCATCAATCTTTCTGTCAATATGTCGCTTCTTTCTCTGGGATTTTATATTCTTTCCATGTTTACAAGTGGAATTTATGTTGGACGGCTCCCTATTTTCTTTTCTCTGTATAACTATATCCTGCTGCCCTGGGAAATTGAGGCCATTTTTGAGCGCCGCTCCGCAAGATTGGTAAAAGTATTGCTGATTTGCTTCTATATGGCGTTCTGTTATTATCAGATGACTGTCAGCTGGGGCGTCAGTTTGTACTAAAAAGGACTGTATATGAAAATCAGTGTGATCGTTCCTGTCTACAATGCGGAGCAGTATCTGCCGCAGTGTTTGGACAGCCTTCTCCAGCAGACCTATCAGGATCTGGAGATTATATGTGTGGATGACGGCTCCACGGATGCGTCCGGTGAAGTCTTACGGCGATATACGGAAAAGGATCGGAGAGTCAGCGCCTTTTTTCAGCGGAATATGGGGGTATCTCAGGCCAGAAATCTTGCCTTGCGTCATGCGACCGGGGAATACCTGATGTTTGTGGACGGCGATGACTGGCTGGAGCTGAATACCTGTCAATCCGCGGTGGAGGCGATGGAGCGGACCCGGGCGGATGTAGTGATGTGGACGTATATAAGAGAATATGGCAGCCACCGACAGGTAAAGCATATTTTTGATGAGGAAGAGCTGTTGTTTGACGGGGAAGGCTGCCGGGAACTGCATCGCCGGATGATCGGTCTGGTCGGTCGGGAGCTTGCCCATCCGGAGACGGCGGACGCGCTGTGTACGCTCTGGGGGAAGCTGTACCGCCGGTCCATCATTGCCGACCATGACATCCGAGTGCCGGATATTCGGTATTTTGGCACCTATGAAGATGGACTATTTAACTTGAATGCCTTTGCTTTTGTGCAAAAGGCGGTATTCCTCAATCGCCCCTTTTACCATTACAGGCGGGATAATTCCGCCTCCATTACACAATCTTTCAAGAAAGATCTGTTTCAAAAGCAACAGGTCTTGTTTGACTACATGTCAGACTACATAAAGTCCCATCCGGAACTTCCAGATGGACAGGAGGCGCTCAGCAACCGAATCGCGCTGAGCCTGATCAGCCTGGGGCTGAATGAACTGGAAAATCCATCCGGTATGCGGGCGAGATATGCGGGAATAAACGCCATTCTGACAGATCCCAGATGTCACAGCGCCTATGGTACGCTTCCGCTGGGCATATTTCCCATTCACTGGAAAGCGTTTTTTTGGTTTGCCCAAAGAAGATTTACATTTGGTGTCTATTTGCTCTGCTGGTGCATCAATTTTTTGAGAAAATAAAAAGAGAGGATAAGTTATTATGCCGGCTTCTCCTAAGGTTTCCATCATTATGGGCGTGTATAATTGCGAAAAAACACTGCCGGAGGCTATTGATTCCATTTTGAATCAGACCTTTCAGGACTGGGAGTTTGTGATTTGCGACGACTGCTCTACGGATGGCACCTACAAGATACTGGAAGAATACAAAAAACAATATCCGGATAAATTTGTTTTGTTGTCAAACGAAAAAAACAGCCGTTTGGCGGCCAGTCTCAATCATTGTCTGCAATATGCTTCGGGAGAGTATATCGCCCGGATGGATGGCGATGATTTGTCCGTTCCCAGCCGCTTGGAAAAATTGGCCGCTTTTTTAGACGAGCATCAGGAATATCAAGTGGTTGGAAGCCAGATGATGATGTTTGATGAAAACGGGGACATTGGCGTCAAGGGGATACAGGAATTCCCGGATAAGTATACGATGCGTAAAAAGACTCCCTTTACCCATGCCACCATTATGATGAGAAAATACGCCTATGATGCGTTGAATGGATACCGGGTATGCACCGAAACGCGCAGATGCGAGGATGCCGAACTCTGGTTCAGGTTTTTTAAGGAAGGATTCAGCGGTTGCAATCTTCAGGAACCGCTTTACAAGGTCCGTGAAGACCGGAAGGCGTTTCAGCGGCGGAAATTGCGGTACGGGATTGATCTTTTGAAGGTATGCTGGAAAGGCTTCCGGATGCTGGACTATCCGTTTTACTACTACTTTTATCTTATAAAGCCGCTTGTCAGCAGCATCATGCCGTCGTTTGTCATGAAAACATACCATGAGCTAAGGACCAGGAGCGTAGGATAAGTAAAATCTATGAGAAAAAAAGTATTGTTTGTCATCCATGATTTACACCATGGCGGCGCTGAAAAGGTACTGGTCAATCTGGTCAATCATATGGATCAAGAGCGCTTTGCTGTCAGCGTATTGGCTTTGTTTGGAGGGGGCGTCAATGAGCCGTTTCTCTCTCCGGAAGTGCGGCTGCTCCATGGACATAGCCGGTTGATCCCCGGGAACAGCAAAATTATGAAGCTGTTTTCGCCCAAGCAGTTATTTCGGCACTACATCAAGGAAAAATACGATATCATTGTGTCCTATCTGGAGGGACCCAGCGCCAGAATCGTCAGCGGTTGTCCAGATGATGGGACCAAGTTGGTTTCCTGGATTCATATTGAGCAGCACACGATGGAGAAAGCGGCACGTTCGTTTCGCAGTCCAGCGGAGGCGCGCGGCTGCTATGCCCGGTTTGACCGGACGATCTGTGTTGCGAAAAGTGTTGCAGAGGATTTTCAATCCATTTTTTCCTTAAAATCTCCTGTGGATGTTTTGTACAACACGGTGGAAAGCGACGTAATCCAAGCCAAAGCTGGGGAAGAGGTAGAGAAGAAGGAATTCCCGCAAGAGAAGTGGAAGCTTGTGGGGGTGGGAAAGCTGGTGCCGACAAAAGGTTTCGACCGGTTACTGCGCATCCAGAAGCGGCTTTTGGAAGAAGATCATTTGCCGGTGCATACCTATCTGCTGGGAGAAGGCCCTGAGAGAGAGCGCATGGAAAAATGGATCAAAGAAAATGGTCTGTATGGCTCTGTCACTTTTTTGGGTTATCAAACCAACCCATATAAATATATTGCTGCTTGCGATCTCTTTGTGTGCGCGTCTCATGCGGAAGGCTTTTCCACGGCCGCCACGGAGGCCCTGATTGTGGGCACGCCCGTAGTTACCACAAAAGTGTCCGGTATGGAAGAAATGCTGGGTGACAATGAATACGGTATAATTACGGAGAATGAGGAAGAAGCGCTTTATCATGGCATACGGGATATGCTGACCACGCCTGGAAAGCTGGCGCATTATAAAAGTAAGGCAAAGGAACGCGGAAGCTTTTTCAGCACGGGGAAAACAGTCCAAGAAGTAGAGCGTATGTTGGAGGCTTTATAAATTAGGGTGTACAATTCAAATGAATAAGATACATTATTCTGTTATCATACGGACAACTGGACAGGCGGGTGAAAAATACGCTAAGCTATTATCTTGTATTTCTGAACTTCAGCCGGAGCCAGAGGAGATTATTATTGTTTTGCCGGAGGGGACAAAACCGCCGGAAGAACGGTTAGGAAATGAATCTTTTTATTATTGTCCCAAAGGGATGGTACGTCAGCGCCTTTATGGACTTGAGCAATGCCGCACCCCATATGCTCTATTTTGTGATGATGATGTTGCGTTTTCATCTGATTTTGTACAAAAATTGCATAAACCTCTGGCAGATGGGATTGCGCAGCTTTCAGCAGGGCCGCTTTTAAGCTTTTTTCCACAGAGGGGGGCGAAAGCGGTTGCGAGTATGCTTTTAGGGAATACAGCCCCCATGTTTCCATGGCGAAATATGTACGTTCGAATATTACGTTCGACAGGATACTCTTATAACCGAAATATTGATTCTTCGAAATGTATGTACTATCCGTCTGAATCCCTGGCTTGGACATGTTTCTATGCAGAAACTGAGGCTATGCGCCGGATTTGTCTGGAAGAAGAAACATGGTTAGATGCGCATGGTTATGCAGCTATGGATGACCAAACCATGTTCTATAAAGGCCATTTGCGAGGAATTCGTACAGTTGTTGTGGCGAATGCCTTATATGAACATTTGGATGCAAAAACATCTACGAGAGCGCTGCAGAGCAGACCAAATGTAAATTATTCGATGGGATTTAATCGAATGGTTTTTTGGCATCGCTTTTTTCTTAGTCGGCACAGAAATATTTTGGAACGCTTTCTGGATAGAGTTTGCTTCTATTATCAATGTGTTTGTGCGTGTATTTATTCTAGAATCAATGTATATTGCGGTAAAAAAAGGAAAGAAGATCATCAAAAATTTGTATCTGGGATACTGGATGGAGCAGGTTATATAAAGTCACCTGAATATAAAAATTTGCCTCCCGTTAAGGAATGAGAATTATTTATGGACTTGATTTCTGTTATTATTCCCGTCTACAAAACAGAAGCATACTTAAGGCGATGTATCGACAGCGTCTTGGGTCAAACATGGACAAATTTGCAGATTATAGCTGTAGATGATGGCTCTCCGGACAACTCAGGGGTAATCTTGGATGAATATCAAAAGAAAGATCCAAGAATAACTGTAATTCATCAAGAGAACAAAGGAGTCTCAACTGCAAGAAACGCCGGACTTGCAATGGCGACAGGGGATTATATAGGCTTTGTAGACAGTGATGACGCATTGGCTCCTAATATGTATGAGGTGCTGGTAAATCTGGCTAAGGAATATGATGCACCCATTTCACACTGTGGATATCGGCGTATTTCTAAGGACGGAAGTACGAAAGAAATCTCTGGAACTGGTATGTTAATGGTACAAAACAATCAGGAAGCTATGGATTGTCTTTTATCAGGGAGACACTTTGTAGGTTCCCTATGGAATAAGCTTTTTGATAGACGGTTGTTAGATGGGCTCTCCTTCAGAGAAGATCTCAAAATCAATGAGGATTTTTTGATGGCGTATCAGCTATTCAAAAAATCTGAACGTAGCGTATATATTGACCGCTCTCTATATTTAATGTTTGAACGAGAAGGGTCCGCGACTAGCTCTGGAACCAAGCAGGACAAGCGGGAAAAGGATTTGCTTTTTGTTGCAGAGTGGATTGCAAAAGATAGCGCTAATACAAACTTTGAGACAGCAGCCCAAATGAGATACATTGAGATATTGGCAATTGAGTATGCATGGCTTCTTTCCAGCGGTCGGGATGGGGAGCTGTTAAACATACGAAAAAAGCTCGCTGAGACAAATTGGGAAAAATATGATTTTCGCCTAACATTTAAGATTAAGCTTATGATGCTGCTTTACGCTCCAATACTTTATGGTTTAACGAATAAAGTTTACAGAAAAATTTTTAAGAGCAATTGGGATACGGTGTAAAATGGAACATATAGAAGAAATGATAAAACATTTTCTAAAAGAGGGGAATCCATTTTTGCTTTTAAGGCGCCATATGGCTAGAAAAAAGCTTCAAAATAGAGATTTCACTTTAATTACATCCAATTGCATAGGAGGCATTATTTATCATGAACTTGGAGTGAAATTTTACTCTCCGACAGTTAATCTTAGAATTGACTCCGACCAATTTGCAAAATTTGTAATAAAAATAGATTACTACTTAGAGCAGGATTTGAAGTTTATTCCATCTGAAGAGCAATGTCCAGTTGCATTGCTGGATGATATTAGAATCTATTTTACGCATTACAAGACCGCGGAAGAAGCGCGCAAAAAATGGGAAGAACGGAAAAAAAGAATTCGATGGGACAATTTGTTTATCATTTTCAATGATCGGGATGGAATTTCGGATGACGCGATAGAGTCGCTCCGTCAAGTGAAATGCCGTGGTATAGTCATCTTTTCGTCTAAAAGGCGGCCAGAAGTTCCATATGTACTATACATGGACTGCTACAAAGATGAACCGTGTGTGGGAAATATATTGGAGAAAAATCCTTGGACGGGGATGCGGACCTATGAACGATATTTTGATTATGTGAGATGGCTCAACGAGGCAGATGGTTCATTGAATTGCGCGCCGTTTTCAAAAAGGGGACAATAAGGTGACAAATAGAATCAGTGTGGTGATCCCTGTTTATAAAGTGGAACCCTATTTGGACCGGTGCGTACAGTCTATTGTGGAGCAGACATATCCTGATTTGGAAATCATCCTGGTAGACGATGGTTCCCCCGATCATTGTCCCGCCGTGTGCGACGCCTGGGCGAAACGGGACAGCCGCATTAAGGTAATCCACAAGGAAAACGGCGGCTTGTCTGATGCCAGAAATGCGGGCATGGCAGCGGCCACGGGTGAATATATGGTATTCGTCGACAGCGACGACTGGGTGTCTGAATATTACATACAAGCGCTGTACGAGGCGGCCCATTATGCAGACGCTGACATTTGCGAATGTGAAATGATCAAAACCGACGGAGAAGTCCCTTTGGAGGAAGAACCGTGTTTGGAAGAGGCGGTCTGCTATGAGACCGAACAAGCGCTTTCGCTTCTGATGCAGGATAGGGTATTCCACCAATATGTGTGGAATAAAATTTACAGAAGCGCCGTGATAAAGGGAATTGCTTTTCGTAAGGGAAAGACCAATGAGGATGAATTTTGGACCTATCAAATATTCGGACGGGCCAACCGGGTGGTGAAGATCGAAAAGAGGCTGTATTGCTATTTTCAGAGAAGCGGAAGCATCATGAACTCGGGATATAGCCTCAAACGGCTGGACGCACTGGAGGCAAAGTGGGAACGTCAAGCGTATATCGACAGTAACTTTCCCCAACTGGGTGGAATTGCCCGGGTAAGCCTGCTGAATTCCTGCCTGTACAGCGGCCAGATGGCACTGCGGTATATGAAAGGAACGGAACGGGACGAGGCGGTAAATACTGCCCAGCGGTACTTTCGTCAAGGAAAAAAAGAGATTGGGGAGCTGCCCAGCACGATGAAGCAAAAAATATGGCTTTCTTTGGCCGGAATCAGTTTTCCTCTAATATGCAGACTACGAAACCGGTTGCAGATCGGCTTTTGAATCAAACGGAATAGAAGGAGAAAAATGATTGAAAATCACAGTATTTACACCGACTTATAATAGGAAGCATATCATTTTGTCTCTTTATCACTGCTTACAGCAGCAGAGCTTTCATGATTTTGAGTGGCTGGTCATTGACGACGGCTCTACGGACGGCACAGAAGAGCTTTTTGCCGCGCTGCTGGGGGATAAAAACCCATTTCCAATCCGTTACTACAAATTTGAAAACAGCGGTAAACAAAAAGAAATCAATCGGGCGTTGGAGCTGGCCCGGGGAAAATTGTTTTTCATTGTGGACTCAGATGATTTGCTCACGCCCAATGCGTTGGAACTGGTTGACCGGTGGGACGCCGCCATGCCTGCTGACGGGAAATACTGCGGCTTTGCCGGGAGCGACGGCGACGCTCAGGGGCATCCTACCAACCCGATTTTTGAAGCGCCTTATATGGACGCGACTTTTTTCGACAGAGACCCCCATTCAGCCAACTTTATTGGATATGACCGGCCATGGGTCTTGTATACCGATGTCCACCGGGCCTATCCATATCCTGAGTTTGAGGGAGAGACGTTTATTACCGAGGCTGTGGTCTGGAACCGGATGGCGGCGGACGGATACCGGATCAGATGCTTCAACGATGTGATCTATCTCCGGGAGCATCAGGAAATTGGGCTGACCAATAAAATACATGAAATACTGGTCAATAATCCCCAGGGCTACGGCCTCTGGATCAAAGAAATGATCGCTCAATCCAACTACAACTGGAAGCAGCGGTTTGCAAGCTACTATTCTTTTTACTGTGAAATGCGCCACAAGGCGCCGCTGGGAGAAATCGGACGGTATGTCGGCGCGACAAAAATAGAAATGGCAATTGTCGGCGCGGTTTATAAAATAAAACATCCCCTTGGGTGATAAGACCAGTCCTCCGGCACCATACCATCAGGGCAAGTGAATTGAAAAAACGGAATAGCACGGTGAAGCAGATGAAGGTAGTTTTTATTGTGCCCTATTATGGGGCGTTTCCCAATTATTTTGCGTTGTTCCTGAAAACCTGTGCAAAGAATCCGGATTATCATTGGCTGATTGTCTCGGATATAAAAAAGCCCTGTCCCTATCCGGATAATGTACGGCAGTTGGAGCTGACCTGGGATGCGCTGAAGGCGCTGGTGAAGAGCAAATTTGCGTTTCCCGTTTCTTTGGAAAAGCCATATAAGCTGTGTGATTTCAAACCGGCTTACGGATACATCTTTGAACAATATATCAAAGAGTATGATTATTGGGGCCATTGCGATATAGATTTGCTGTTCGGCGATTTGAAGCGCTTCCTGCCATTTGAGAAGATTCAGGAATTTGATAAGATCGGACACCTGGGCCATATGACTCTTTACCGCAATTCGGAGGAGATCAACCGGATGTTTGCCCGTCCGATTGACGGGGTGCTGAGATATCAAGAGGTATTTTCCACAGAAGCGTCCTGTGTTTTTGATGAATGGGACTGGATCAGCATCAACCATCTTTTTTTGCACGGAAAGAAAAAGGTGTGGATGTTTGATTCTTTTTTTGACGTGTACCCCAATGACGACAACTTTAGAAGGGTTGAACGGGAGCGCCCAACAGGAAATCAGTCCTATGGTGCAGACCACGTCGAGAAATGGACCAGCTTTGCCAGCTGGGAAGAGGGAAAAGCCTTTCAGTGGCGGTACAGAAATGGAAGCTGGGACAAAACAGAGGTGGCATACGTTCATTTTCAAAAGCGGAATATGCAGCTTCCGGAAGAGCCGCTTTCTGAAAACATTCTGTGCGTGCCGGATGCTTTTTTGCCGCTGGAGGGAGAAACAATACCAAAGGCGTATTTGCGTAAAGCCAGACTCCATACGCTCCTGAATAAAAAAAGAATACGATGGAATGTAAAAAAACTGCTGTATTGGATCATCGTCAAGACAAGTCCCATCAGACATCCCTTTCGGCGGACGCAGGAGAAGGGGTAAGGGCGACCTATGACAAAGGAGAGTATACATGATCAATTTTTATGCCCACGGGGGAAGCGGAAACCACGGCTGTGAAGCCATTGTCCGGTCGTCCGTCAAACTGCTTCATCAGCCGGTCACTCTTTTTTCGACCCACATGGATCAGGATATCCAGTATGGTCTGGATCAAATCTGCACCGTGTGTTCCGACACAGATACTCCGCTGACCCGGGGAAGCAGAGAGTGGTTTCTTTCCGCCATTGAGACCAAGCTGACGGGAAGGATCGACAAGCAGATCGCCTATCGAAAAAAGGAACTTTTTAAGCAGATTCACAGCGGGGACCTTTATTTTTCCATCGGCGGCGATAACTATTGCTACCCGGGAACCGAGGTTCTGGCCGCGGAACGAAACATCCTCCAGCGGCGTGGAGCGAAAGTGGTGCTGTGGGGGTGCAGCGTGGAGCCAAAGCTGCTGGAAAAGCCGGAAATCGCAAAAGATATCGCGGCCTATGATCTTATCACAGCCCGGGAGACCCTTTCGTATGAGGCGCTGAAACAGGTAAATCCCAATACCGTATTGGTGGCCGATCCAGCCTTTACACTGGAGCGGAAGGACCTTCCGCTCCCAGATGGGTGGATGGACGGAAATATGGTTGGGATCAATGCCAGTCCGCTGATTTTGCAAAGCGGGAAAAACGGTCAGTTGGTGTATGCCGCGTATCAGAAGATGATTTCGGATCTTCTGGAGGCTACGGATTGCGGCGTAGCGCTCATCCCCCATGTGGTGTGGAAAGAAAATGATGACAGAGAGCCTCTTTCCAGGCTGTATCAGGAGTTCCGGTCGTCCGGACGGGTTATTCTGCTGAATGACTGCAACTGTTTGGAGCTGAAGGGATATATCGCCAGATGCAGGCTGTTTGTAGGGGCCAGAACCCACGCCACCATAGCGGCCTATTCCACCTGTGTCCCTACCCTGGTCCTGGGGTACTCGGTAAAATCGAGAGGCATTGCAAAGGATCTGTTTGGGACCGAAGAAAATTATGTTTTACCGGTACAGAAACTGGACGACAAAGAGGCCTTGTCGACGGCGTTTCGCTGGCTGTGCGATCATGAAAATGAGATCCGGACGCATTTGGAAAAGTACATGCCGGCATATACGCAAAAGGCACTGATTGGGGAAAGCGCTGTCAGGTCACTGTGACCCATTCCGGGCACACGGAATGGAAGCAGCGGTATACAATAAGTAAAGGATACAGAAATGAACAAAAAAATCAGCCAATTAAAGGCAGGCGTAATACTTTCCTATATTAACCTTGCCATTGGCAGCATGATACCAATCATATATACGCCCATTATGCTGCGGCTGCTTGGGCAGGCGGAATATGGGCTGTACAGTCTGTCCACCTCAGTAATCGGCTATCTGTCGCTGCTGAATTTCGGCATGGGGAGTACGATTGTCCGGTATGTGACCAAATACAGAGTCGAACATAAGAAGCATCAGGAACAGACGATTGTGGGACTATTTTTGATCGTCTATATTGTCCTGGCAATTTTGGTGCTGGCAGGCGGTGCGATTCTCTGCACCTGTACCCCCGTTTTTTTCAGCAAAGGCCTGGTCCAGGCGGAAATAGAGAAATTACAGGTATTGATTTTGATTATGACGGTCAATACCGCGGTCTCTTTTCCCATCAGTGTTTTTTCTTCCGTCATCATCGCCCATGAACGGTATGTGTTCAGCAGATGTATTGATATTCTTTCTACGATCATAGTCCCGATTACAAATATCGTCATGCTGTATCTGGGCTTTGGGTCTGTGGGAATGGCCGGCGCTTCGGTGGCCATTCAGCTTGCCATACTGCCGCTCTCGTTGACTTTTTGCTTAAAAAAGCTGGAAGTTAAGCCTATATTTGAAAAACCGGAATGGACGCTACTGAAAGAGATTTTGGGATTTTCTGCATTTGTCTTTCTCTCCACAGTGGTCGATATGCTGTTTTGGGCTACGGATAAGGTCATTTTAGGCGCCTTGGTTGGCTCCGTGGCCGTGGCCATTTATAACGTAGGTGCTACATTCAATTCAATCGTTGAGAAGCTCTCCACCACAATCAGCGGAGTTTTGACTCCGAGGATCACGGGAATGGTGGTGCTGGGCGCGGACGGGAAAGAACTGACGGATATTTTTATCAGAATTGGAAGGATTCAATTTCTGATTATAGGGTTGGTGATTTCCGGCTTTATCACCTTTGGAGAGCCGTTCATAGCCCTTTGGGCGGGAGAAGGATATGAGGAATCCTATGTGATCGCACTGCTGACCATGGTTCCGCTGACCATTCCTCTGATTCAGACAGTGGGCAAGAACATCGTGGTGGCACAAAACAGGCATCAGTTCCGCTCGGTTGTATATCTGGTAATAGCCGTTGTAAATGCAGTTTCCACTTATCTGATCATTCCGTATATGGGTGGCGTGGGAGCGGCGCTATGCTCCTCTCTGTCTTATATTGTGGGACAGGGCATTATTATGAACATCTATTATCAGAAAGTAACGGGACTGGATATGCTGGCTTTTTGGAAAAATATTTTGAAGATGCTGGTTGTACCGCTCATATTAGTGGTCATTTTTAAGCGATTTGTCTGTCAGACGGTTGATTTTTACCATTGGGAAACCTTTTTGGCGGGAGTGGTGGCATATACGTTGCTTTACTGCCTGCTGATGTATGTTACCCAGCTCAATGCCTATGAAAAGGACCTGATCCGGAAACCGATCCAGATTGCGGTGCAGATTATAAAAAAAGTGAGTTGAGCATATGGCTAAAATATTGATTTATAAAGATGTGGTGCCAAATGGGGAATATGATATATTCCGAACAATTGATTATCAAAAATTTCGGGACGAGGTGGGGGAGAGCGCCTGTTACAACGTAGGGAACAGGGCGTGGTTACAGGGAATCATCGTTGCGCTGGAGGACGGGAAGAACGAGCTGGTATTTCTGACCAAGGAAATGACTCCAAGCCAGATCAATGCGGAATTTGACTTTATCGTACTGCCCATGGCGAACATTTTCCAAAGGCGTTATATTGCGGATATGGAACGCCTGACGAAGATTTTTTCCCAGATCAAGGTACCGACATATGTTATCGCGTGCGGAGCCCAGGCGGACTCGTTCGATCAGCTGGAGGAATTGGTGGAATCCGTAAAAGAGCCTGCCAGCCGGTTTATCCGATCCATTTATGAAACTGGTGGAGAATTTGCGCTGCGGGGATTTTTTACCAAAGATTTTTTTGACAAATTGGGCTTTCCATCTGCCGTAGTGACAGGTTGTCCCTCCATGTACCAGTTAGGACCTGCGTTAAAGATAGAAAAGAAGGCGGGGACAGGTACCATCAAAGCCGCATATAACGGCAGTCTCCGTATCATCGGAAAAAAGCTGCTGAAAGAAGCGGGCTCCGTTTATTTGGATCAGGATGAATTTTACGGATTGCTGTTTGCCCTGGGGAACGAGGAGGTGAGCATACGGAATGATGTTTATGTCCGCAGTTTGGTAAGAAAATATGGCTATGAAATGGTGAAGCTGGCGATGGAACACAGGGCGATGCTGTTCCTGGACGTTCCTGTCTGGCGCAAATATTTGATGGAGAATAAGTTTAATTTCTCCTATGGCACACGGATCCATGGCAATATTATTTCTATTTTAAGCGGAATTCCCGCTTTAATCTGTGCGTGCGATTCCAGAACAAGAGAAATGGCCGAGTTCTACGCGATCCCTATGATTCAGCCGGACCAAAAAGAGAGGACGCTGGCAGAACTCTATGAGCTGACGGATTACAGCGCGTTCAATGCAAACTACGCCAAGAACTACAAGCAATTTGAGCGCTTTCTGGTCAACAGCGGGTTGGTTACGAAAATCGGGACAAAAAACCTCTTTTTTACAGAGGATGTCAGCCTGACATATGTGGACTGGGTACAGGCGCTGCTGGACCCGTATAGAAGCACCTTTGAAGCGCAGGAATACAAGCTTTTCCTGTACGATCAAAGAGTCAGGCTATCCAGAAAGGCCAAACAAATCACCCATAAGTTTTTGCCATAAGACTATGGAATGACGGATAAGAGGACGTTTACGCTATGCCGGAACTTGCGAAAAAAACAGAATGTACAGGCTGTACCGCCTGTGCATCCGTTTGTCCAAAGCAATGTATCAAAATGGTACGGGATGAAGAAGGCTTTGCCTATCCCGAAGTTGATCTGCATCAATGTGTTGACTGTATGCTGTGCGTGAAAAGCTGTCCCATTAAGACGAATGATCTGCGGACCCATCCAACGCCATCGGCATATGCGGCTTATAGCAATGCCGCCCAATTGCGGGAAGAGAGCTCCTCGGGCGGGATTTTTTCCGAGATTGCGATGGAGATATTCAACAGGGGCGGCGTTGTATTTGGAGCTGCGTATGACACGCGGTTTGAGGTAAGGCATGTTTGCATAGAGACGGCGGACGAGCTGTACAGATTAAGAGGGGCAAAGTATGTGCAGAGCACACTGGACGGTGTTTTTTTACAGGTAAAGGATTACCTGCAGAGGCAGCGTGAGGTGTTGTTTTCCGGTACGCCCTGTCAGATCGCCGGACTGAAAGCCTTTCTGAAAGAAGAATATCCTTTGCTGACATGTATCGATTTCGTCTGTCATGGCGTGCCCTCTCCGGCTGTTTGGCGGGAATATGTGCGATATCGCAGCAGGCTGGACAATAACGGGGATCTACCGCGCTCGATCAATATGCGTTCCAAGGAGTCTGGCTGGAGCCGTTATCAATATTCCAATACGTTTGTTTACGGTCAGAAGAGATGGAGCAGCCGAAACCAGGATAATCTTTTTATGAGGCTGTTTGTAGGGGGCTATATCAACAGAGCGTGCTGTGAAAATTGTAAGGCAAAGGGGTATGACAGAACAAGCGATATTACGCTGGGGGATTTTTGGGGGATATGGGAAGTCAGGCCGGAAATGGATGATGATAAGGGGACTTCTCTGGTCCTGCTCCATTCAGAAAAGGCCAGACGGCTATTTGATGCCATCCATGACCGGATCAGATATCAGCCCGTAAGTTTGGAGGAAGCGAGTTGGATGAACCCGTCGCTTTTGCAATCCTCTAAAGCCAAAGGGGAACGGGCGGTGTTTATAAAAAGTGCAATAGACGGAGCATTTGACCAGTTGGAGGAGCGGCTTGGTCAGGATGCTGCTGGGCGCAAAGGGTCTCTTTTTCGCCGTGCCGGCGGGTGGTTTCGGCGGCTTCTGCAGGGAAAATAACAGAAAAAAAGAAAGGCATCGGCTTGTTGTCTGCGCCTATGTATGAACGGTCGGTGTGGGAGTGAGATATGGTAAAGGAAGGGCAAAGGGAATCAAACTTTGAGCTGCTGCGCATTTTGTCCATGTGTGGGATCATCGTCGCGCACTATATCAACAGCGAGATAGGAGGCGCGGTGCAGGAAGCGGTATTTCCCAATTTTTCGTGGTTATATGTACATTTTATCAGCGGATTTTGTATGCCGCTGGTCAATTGCTTTGTGCTCATCTCCGGGTTTTTTATGATAAGCAAAAAGACATTTTCTTTGAGAAAAACAGCGGATTTGCTGTGTATTACGGCGTTTTATGGGGGTATTTCCTATTTTATCTCCATTGCGGCGCAAAGCAACACTTGGAACATTCGGGAGTTTGTATACGCAGTCATACCGTTTTGGAAGGGCGCGAGATGGTTTGTAGAAACCTATATCATTCTGATTTTGCTGGCGCCGTTTTTGAATAAGGCGCTTTGTTCTTTGAACAAAAAAGCATATGAGCTCCTGCTTGCCATTCAAATATTGATTTTTTCGGTATGGTATTCCGTTGGCCTGAGTGCACCGGTATTGGACGACGGATACGGGATCATCAACTTTATCACGCTCTATATGATAGGGGGATACCTGAAACGATACGGCGGTGAGAGCTGGCTTTACCGGCAGAAGAAGTGGAAGCTTTTATTGATCTATGTGGGGATGGCTGTCGTAACCTTCCTGATGAGCTATTTTACCAATCCATATGGGTATGCTTACATCACAAATATCGTAGGCGCAGCTGCTATTTTTACTTTTTTTGCAAAGTGGGATATCGGTCGGATCAGATGGATCAATGGAATCAGCAAGGCCGCGTTTGATGTATATTTTGTACACAGCGACAAAAATACAAGCCTTTTGCTGATGTATGAGCTGTTGGGAGCAAAGTTTATTGTGGATACCCCATGGATTATGCTCCACGTAATACCAGTCATTCTGATCGTGTGGCTGCTGGGATTTTGCACATTTAAGGTCCGCAAAAAGCTGTTCCGCCTCTCGGTGGATAAACTGCTGGATAAGGTCCGATTTTTGAACAGAGAGATTGAAATCTAAACCATAAAGCGGCCAGTGTTCGTAAGCGTAAAAACAGTCGGCGGCTTGTCAGGGTAAAATGCCTCTGCCAAACTATAAGAGTCTAAGAAAGTGCATGGTACTACAAGGTAGTACCAGAGAGTACCCAAGACTCTGAGACAGTGAGGTGGAGATATGGAAAAGACAGAAAGTTTACAGAGGGCCAATCAACAACAGCGGTTGGTGGAATGGAGCCGGCATGTGGAGGCCTGCCGGAACAGCGGGCTGTCGGTAGGTCAATGGTGCCGGGAAAATGGAATATCGGTATCCACCTATTTCTCCTGGCAGAGGAAGGTGTTCCAGGCTCTGAAAGAAGTCCAGGAGGTAACCTTTGCAGAGGTGCCGGTCATGGAGCGTTCCCAGCCCTGCGGGCATATCGCAGCCGCAATGGAAGTAAGCGGTGTACGGATCCAGGTCTATGAGGGAGCGGATGGGGCCACACTGCAGGCAATTCTCCAGGCAGTAAAGTCATGCTGAACGATTTTAGCTGCAGCTGCCCGGTGTACATCGCCTGCGGATACACAGACCTGCGGCGCGGCATTGATGGACTGGCCAATCTGGTAAAGAGCCAGTTCCAAATGGATCCCTTTCAGCGGGCGCTGTTTCTGTTCTGCGGGAGGAGGCGGGACCGGCTCAAGGCACTGTACTGGGAGGGAGACGGCTTTCTGCTGCTGTATAAGCGTCTGGAGAGCGGCAGTTTCCAATGGCCTCGGAGCACGGAGGAAGTGCGGGCCCTGACGCCGCAGCAATACCGCTGGCTGATGGAGGGACTGAAGACGGAGCAGCCGAAGGCAAACAAGGCTGTGTTTGGCCTGAGCGTGATCTGATGCCGGAAAAGAGCAAAAGCAGTGGCTTTTTGACCTGTTTTATGGTATAATTTTATTATGGAACACGAAAAGAATACTGCCGCAAGCACCCCGGAAATGGTGACCATTTCACGGGCGGAAAAGGAACCAGGCAGGACTTCTACGAGCAAGTCCTACATGTGGCTCTACCGGACCAGCGGCTGCGCCAAGTATCCCATTGTGTTGTACGAGTACCAGCCCAGCCGGAAGGCGGAGCACGCGGCGGCCTTCCTCAAGGATTTCTCCGGCTGGCTGCATGCAGACGGCTACCAGGGGTACCACAAGCTGCGGTCGAACATCCGGGTGGTGGGCTGCTGGGCTCATGCCAGGAGAAAATTTGACGAAGCGCTGCAGACGCTGCCCAAAGAGAAATGGAAGGATTCTCTGGCGGCAGTTGGTGAGTGTTATTGCACCAGGCTGTTTCAGCTGGAGCAGTCTCTCATGGACCTGACGCCGGAAGAGCGCTATACCAAGCGGCTGGAACTGGAGAAACCGGTTCTGGACGCTCTGTTGGCATGGGCAAATGAGGCCAGCGCTAAAACGGCCCCCAAGTCTGCCCTGGGCAAGGCCCTGCACTATCTGCGGGAGCAGTGGCCCTACCTGGTGCGCTATCCGGAGGACGGCAGGCTGGAGCTCTCCAACAACCGTGCCGAGCGCAGCATTAAACCCTTCGTCATGGGCCGGAAGAACTGGCTCTTTTCCAACACCCCCGCCGGGGCTCAGTCCAGCGCTGTGATCTACAGCCTGATTGAGACCGCAAAGGAGAACGGTCTGAATCCCTACCGCTACCTGCTTTGGCTTCTGAACACCGCACCTGGCCTGAGCCGGACGGATGAAGCCTGGGCAGAATCTTTCCTCCCTGTGAATGCTCCGCAGGAATGTAAAATTCCAAAACCATAATAAAAATACCGACCGCCATCTCAATGCCTGCGCACTGAGATGGCGGCCGTTTTATACGTCGGAAGATTTGACGGTTACGTTTATTCCATGACGCCGATCTCATCGGCCACGGTAAAGTCAGCGTCGGTGCAGGCCCGGATGTCCTCCACCGTGTAGCCCGGGGCCAGCTCCCGCAGCACCAGGCCGTCGGGGGTGACCTCAAAATAGCACCGCTCGGTGACGATGTCGGTGACGCACCGGGCGCCGGTGAGGGGGAGGGTACACTGCTTGAGGATCTTGGACTGGCCGTTTTTCTCACAATGCTCGGTGGCCACCACGATCTTCTTTACGCCGGCGCACAGATCCATCGCGCCGCCCATACCGGGCACCAGCTTGCCGGGGATGGTCCAGTTGGCGATGTTGCCCTGCTGGTCCACCTGAAGGGTGCCCAATACCGCCGCGTCCACATGTCCGCCGCGGATGTAAGCAAAGGAGGTGGCGTGGTCGCACACGCTGCCGCCGGGGATCACAGAAGCGGGCTGTCCGCCGGCATCGATGAGGTCGGGGTCCACCTCATCCCAGGCGGGGGAGGCGCCGCAGCCCACGATACCGATTTCCGCTTCCAGCCACAGTTCCACGCCCTCGGGGAGATAGTTGACGCACATCAGGGGCAGACCAATGCCCAGATTGACAAAATCGCCGTCTTTGAAAAACTTTGCGCAGCGGGACGCAATCAGCGCCCGTCCGGTAAGAGCTCCCATTACTGCTTGCCTCCTTCCGCCGCTTCCCGCGCTTTGGCTTCCGCCTTGGCTTTCGCCCGCTGCCACATGGGGCAAAGGGGCTTCTTTTCTCCTGTGCGCACATAGACCAGATCCACAATGGGGGCGGGAATGTCGATCTCATCGGGGCCCAGCTCGCCCACTTCCACCAGCTCCTCCACTTCCGCGATGACCAGGTCGGCGGCCAGGGCCATGTAGCTGTTGGTGGCCCGGCTCATGAGACGGAAGTTCAGGTTGCCGGCCTTGTCCGCCTTGGTGGCCTTGATGAGGGCCACGTCGGCGTGGAGGGGCAGCTCCAGCAAATATTCTTTTCCGTTGATGGTCAGCTTCTGCTTGCCCTTTTCCACATCGGTGCCTAGGCCGGTGGGGGTGAGACAGCCGCCCAGACCGGCGCCGCCGCAGCGGATGCGCTCGGCAAAGGTGCCCTGGGGGACAAACTCAATGTCCAGCTCGCCGGCGAACATCTGGTCCCGGGCTTCCGGGTTGAGGCCGATGTGGGTGGTGATGAGGCTTCGGACCCGGTGCTCGTGAATGAGCCGGCCCAGTCCCTGATCCGGCATACCGCCGGAGACCGCGATGGCATCAATGTCCTTGACGCCCTTTTTCAGCAGCTCGGTGATGAGCTCCTCGGCGGAAAATTCGCCGTGCCAGTCGCCGAACATGATGACCTGGCCGTCATGGATGCCGGCCACGGCCTCCTCGCGGGTCACGATCTTAGATTTCAAATCTCTTACCACCTTTCATGTGGGGACGGACGGTTGCCGCCCTTTATTGACCCTGGAATTGGGGCTTGCGCTTTTCCATAAATGCCTTGCAGCCTTCCTGGAAGTCCATGGAGGCGGCGCACTGGCGCTGGGTGGGGACCTCGGTCTCGTCCAGCCATTTTTTGTAATCGGCGTAGCTGGCGTCATAAATCTGCTTTTTGATGTTTTTGTAGGAAATGAGGGGACCGGCGGCCAGCTTTTTGGCAAAGGCCATGGTGACCTCGTCCAGCTCGTCCACCGTGGTGACCCGATAGGCCAGGCCCAGGTCCTTGGCCTCCTGAGCGCCCATGGGACGGCCGGTGGCCGCCAGCTCCATGGTACGGGCGGTGCCGATGCTCTTACAGAGCAGATAGGTGGCGCCGGTGTCGGGCACGAGGCCCAGGTTGACGAAAGCCAGGATGAATTTTGCGTTGTCGGCGCAGATCATAAAGTCGCCGGCCAGGGCCAGACTCACACCCGCGCCCGCCGCCGCGCCGCACACCGAGGTGATGACCAGCTTGCTCATCCGTTTGATGCCGTCGGCCACGCTGCCCACCTTGCTGATGAGGCCGTCCATATTGACCTCGCCGCCGGCCTGGATCAGCTGATAGAAGTAGCCAATGTCTCCGCCGGCGGAGAAAGCCTTCCGGCTGCCCTTGAGCACCACCACCCGCACAGCCGGGTCCTGTTCCGCGGCGTCCACCACATACTGAAGCTCGTCGGCCATCTGCTCGTCAATGGCGTTGAGGTTTTTGAGATAGTCCATGGTGATGACTGCCACTCCGTCCTGTACGGTATAGATCAGTTTTTTCAGCTCCATTGATACTCCGCTCCTTTTTTTATGATAGTTGGGTGACAAACGGAAAAAGCTGCGTTATAAAAGAAAAAGGGCTGTGGACGGGCTGGGTGGAAAGCGCGGCTGGAACGCGGCCGTTCCAAAAGAGGATAAAAACATTTTGGCAATTATCGCCAAAATTTTATACATATAGTATACCATAAATAAGCAATTATGACAAGAAAAATTTAGGACGCGCAATAATTGGCCCCGGCGGCGCGGCGCGCTCCGAAGAAGGACAATGAAAACAGAGCGGGTTGAAATTTGAGAAGCAGTTAAGTAAAATACCATACATATAGATGCCGAAAGGCAGAAAGAAAGGATGATCACCTTGGCCACACTGCTTGAGAAAAAACTGTCCCGATTGACCCCCGGCACCCAAGTCGAGCTCACCTATGACTGCGGAGACGCGTTGCGCAAAAAAGTCATAGGTACGGTGGTGGACAACGACAACGAAGAGAGCATCGAGGTGCTCTCCCAAGACGGAACAGACCTGATTTTGAATTACTGCGACATCAAAATGCTCAGCGCCCAGCCGGGGGGCCAGAGACCGGCTCCGGAGGAAAAGAGAGAGGAGGAGGTCAGACCGAGCCGCAAACCGCTTTACGAGGAAGCGCCGGAGGATATCCTCAACGTCAACGACCAGAAACTGGAACAGCTGATGGACCAGATGCCAAAGCAGGACCGGAAAAAGCTTTCGGGTGTGTATGACAGCTTCCGGTACGGCGTACGGATGAGCGACAAAAGCAAACTCTCATCCGCGGCCCAGAACGGAAAACGCATCCTCTTTGATGCGGCGGACCAGGATTATGACTGGTCTGACGAGGCGATTTTGTTTTGCACCTATCTTTTGCGCAGAGCCAACAGCTACGACCATGAAGTGCCGCTCATTGGTGAATTTTACCATGAAGCCGCCGCTTCCTGCTGGAAGGAGGGAAAATACAGCCTCTCCGCCGCCTATGCCATCCTTGCCATACTGAAAGGCGGGCATGACGCGGACAGGAATCTGATGATCCTCACAGTCAACGGAATCGTAAAGGGCAACGACATTTCCGGCCTGCGCATCCTGAACGAACGCCTGCCGGACGGCTTTGCAACTAATCTGAAAGAGATGATCGGAGACCTCTTCCTGGCCAAAGGGCTCCGGATCACCAAGGAGCAGGAGATACAGGAGGCCATTCAGACGCTGGAAACCATGTACGGTCAGGGGGAGATGCTGGAAGAGCTCCAATACTGGTTGGGAGAGGAAGAGACGGAGGACAAGCCGTCGTCTGAGGTCCAGGCGGGACCGGATAAAGCCGGGGAGCAGACGGCTCCCCCTTTGGCAAAGCCGCAGTGTGCCTACGGAGTCATCAGCAGGCTGAACTGGGGAGAACATACGGGCAAGATCCAGGGGGAGGACGGCGAGAGCTATACCTTTGCCTATACGGACATTGCCGACAACGCGCTCAGAAAAAGCGTGGAGGACTGTATGCGCGCCGACCTGGGCGGGGCCGTCTATGGGGTGCGGTTCCTTGCGGACGGAAGCGCCGCCAGGCAGATCCAGCAGGCCATGTTTGTGGACCGGGCCAGGTCGCTCATGGTGGACGGCAGCCAGAGTGACCGCTTTGAGCGGGCCTATGATCTTTGCAAGCGGGCGCTTGAGACCCAGGATGTCACCAGAGCGCTGGTGGAGCTGGTCAAGATTGCGGAGACGCTTTATGGCAAAAACGGCGACCAGACTATTTTGGAGGAGACCATTGCCTGCTACGAAAAGCGCAAGGATAAATACCCCACCGATAAACCGGCTTACATCATGAACGTGGCCCGGTGCTATGGATATCTCAAGCAGTACCCCAAGATGATCGAGCACTTTGAACGGGCCGTTGGGATGGACGGGCTGGGCATCGGCGCCCGGCTCCCCATTACGGGCACCTATCTCAAGATGCTCAATGAGTACCAAAAGGCCTCGGGCGACAAAGGGATGTTCTCTAAAATGCTGGGTGTTGTCGCCGACTTGGAGAAGTCGTGGGGCAGCAAGATCGCCCAGGAGCCAAAATGGACAGATCAGTATAAAAGCGCCATTCTGCCCTACAAGATGATCGCGGAATGCGGACTGGACCGGCTGGAGGAGGCCCAGGAGACCTATGCCGCGCTCTCCGTGTCCAAGGCGACGCAGGAGACGTTGGAGGCGCTGCTGCGGGAGACCAGGGAACGTCTGGCGCCGCAGCCGGAAGCGCCCACGGAGGACGTGGGGGCCTATGACCCGCTGCCGGAGGTTCTTGGGGATTATCAGGACCCGCTGCCGGAGGAGGAAGAAGAGGGAGAGATACCGCCCTATGAAGATGCCGGCGGCTGGAACGCACTTTGCCTCACCAAGCGGGAGGCGGCAGACTGTGCCGTTGGGATGGGCGGTCAAGGTTTTATACCGGAGATGCTGGCCTATCTTCGGGCCGCGGCCAATCTGAACCCGGAGCTGGAGCCCCTTTACCGGACCGTGGCCCTGGCGGCCAACGATCCCATGCATCCGGCGGACGATCGGGTGCAGACCCTTAACGACGCGCTGGCCGGCAGCGACACGGACTACCCCGTGCTCACCGACTACTGTATGGGAGCGGCCTTCCTCAGAATGGCCTTTGTGTCGGGGGCGGGCTATGACTATAACGCCAAGGGGCTCCGGGACAGCATTGCGGTCTGCCAACAGCCGGCCATGGGACGTGTATGCGACCTGCTGGAGGAATTCCACAGAGAGACCGGCCGCGCCATCGACATCTACGCCGACTACCGCAACCAGGATGTCAAACGGCTGCTGGCGGACCAGCAGGAGACGGTAAGCCACGCTCAGGACCTTTATACCAAATTTGTTTTGACCCCGGCCAGAGAGGGGGTTAAATTTGCCCGCCTTCTGGAGGCAAAGAAGCTCCTCTTTGCCAAGGACGGCACGCTGGCCACCCTCCTCCAATCTATCATCGACCAGGATCAGGAGGCGCTGGAGGAAGAAAAGGAGTCCTTTGTCCGGCAGTTCCTCAACGGCGTCCCCCGTTTCTCCGGAAATCAGATCAGCGAACAGGCCATGGAGGACCTGATCGAGGAGGTATGGGAGCAGGCGGGGAAAAACATGCAGCAGAAAAAGGTAAATGCCCGCCTCCAGGGTGAGCGCCGCAACAATCTGCGCTCCAACCTCCGGGAGGTGCTCTCCACCGTCTGCCGCTGGTATGACCTGGACGAGCAGAGCGCCGGGTTGACCTGGCGCACCGAGGAGGGAGCAGAAGCCTATCAGCAGGCGCGGCCCCGGCTCCTGGAGCAGCTGGGAGAGATCGGCGCGTGTTTCTCCGCCGGGACGGAGGAAGATCCCCAGGCCGCCGCCGGCCGGCGTCTGCTCTGCCGCACCGCCGAGGAGCTGGCGGCCCGGCTGGAGGGGAGATGGAAGTACGGACAGGAAAAATTCCTGTATGTGGACTTCCTCAAGACGGGCTGCGTCATGCTGGATCAGGACTTCATGCCTGAGCTGAGCGCCACCTTCTGCGTCCTGCCGGAGTTCAATATCCTGGCGCGGATTCGCCGGCATGTGGAGCGCCATAAGCCCTCCTTCCAGGAGCAGATCGACCGGATCTACGGCCCCGACAAGTGCTGCAGCAACTACGGCAGCGCCGGTCTGATCGTCCGGTATCTGGAGGCGATGGGGGAGGAGACCGTCACCCTGCCGGAGCATCCCGAGCGCTTTGTGGAGCACTCGGCCATGCAGTTGGATATGCGCTACCGCAGCTTCCGGGAGACCTACGCCCTGGCCATGAACTATGGGCAGATCATCAAGTCCGACGCCTTCTGCTGCACCCTGGAGGATACGGCGCGGTATTGGTACAAATTCTGCAAGGAGTCGGGAGACTATGGCTTCTTTACCAGCTTCCTCTATCACGCCGAAAATCAGATTCACGCCAGCGCCCGCCAGTATGAGACCCAGCTGGACGAGCAGCTGGACGCGCTGATCGCCAGCAATCAGGACTATTTCAATGCCCATCCCGATTATGTGGAGGCCATTCGCGCCCAGATCGTCAACCAGAACTTTACCGTGGCCGAGGACTGGATGGCCCGCATCCGCATCGGCGACTTCTCCCTGAACGTGCAGCAGCTGGAGGCGCTGGGCTATCTGGAGTCCTTCTGGAACAGCTATGTGGTCATTTACAACCGGGTGGCGGACGCCAGCCGCACGCTGGCCGGCCTGCTGGGCCGCCGGGAGGTGCGCAACAAGGACTCCAAGCACGCCCAGCAGCTCATCGACAACTGGCTCAGCAGCGGAAATCCCTCCACCCCCGAACGGATCGGCCAGCTGCTGAGTCTGTTGGGCTGGCAGAATGTCCGGGTCTCTCCCTGCGCCTTTGCCGGGGAGATGCGCACCGAGCTTTATGAAGTCTGCAAGGAGAGCAGCTTTGCCGGCCGTGCGGCGCCGCTCCATCCCATCGCGGCCTTCGGCTCCGGCCTGGAGAAAAAGGGGATGTATGTGGCCTGCCTCTATGGCATCTACGACTGCGACCGCATTTTTGAGAAGATCCGCGCCCTTGACGTGATCGACGGCAGCAAGGTGATCCTGCTGGATTATGCGCTGGGTCAGGCCGACCGGCGGGCCCTGGCCCGCAAGATGAAGCAGCGGGAGAGCGGCCTGCGCAACGTGTCCATTGTCATTGACCGGGTCCTCATCACCTATCTGGCCAACAACTATAACGAAAACCTCATCAACCGCATCCTGATGGCCACCGCCATGCCCTTCTCCTATTGCCAGCCCTATGTGGTGGACAGCATGCACACCATGCCGCCCGAACTGTTCATCGGTCGGAAGGACGAGCTCCTCAAGATCGAGCAGCCGGACGGGGTGAATCTGATCTACGGCGGCCGGCAGCTGGGCAAATCGGCGCTCTTCAAAAAGGCCCTGTCCGATCTGGACGGCTATCAGAACCAGCGGGCGGTGCTCATCGACATCAAGCATCTGGGCTGCGCTGACGCCGCCAAAAAGCTCTCCGCCAAGCTGATCGACCTGGAGATCACCCCCGACGGGGAGATTACCGACGATTGGGATACCCTGTGCAGAAACATCGAGCGCCGTCTGCGCAGCCGGGACCAGGAGATCCGCTATTTCCTGCTGATGCTGGACGAGGCGGACACCTTCATCAAGGACTGTGCCGGCTGCGGGTACCGGCCCCTGGTTGCCCTGAAGGATGTGCAGCAGTCCCTGCCCGGGCAGTTCAAGTATGTCCTGGCCGGCCTCCATGACATCGTGCGCTTCAACCGTCAGGTGGCGCTGGGCAACAACTCGGTCATCACCCATATGTCCTCCCTGAAGATCACGCCCTTCCGCACCCCGGAGGCCGAGGAGCTGCTCACCGGTCCCCTGAGCTATCTGGGCTTCTCCCTGCCCAGCAAGGTCACCGTCTCCCAGATTCTGGCCACCTGCAACTACTTCCCCGGCCTGATCCAGCTTTATGCGAAAAAGCTCATCGAGTCGGTGCGCTCGGCCGACTATGCCGGCTACGACGTCAAAAAGGCCCCGCCCTATGTGGTCTCCGACGAGCACCTGCGCCGGGTCATGAGCGACAAGGAGTTTGTGGACCAGATCTATGATAAATTTGAGATCACCCTGACCCTGGACCAGGACGAGGGCAGCTGCTACTATCCGCTGGCTCTGGTGATCGGTCTGCTGTACAATGTAGCGCCCTCCAAATCGGGCTACACCGCCCAGGATGTGCTTGCCTGCGCCAGGGACTTTTCCGTATATCCGCTGATGGAGCTGGACGAGGAAAAGATCGACGCCCTCTTCCAGGAACTTCAGGACCTGAACATTTTGCGCAGCGTGTCCAACAACTCCTATCTGCTGGCCTCCAAGAACTTCCGGGATCTGCTGGGCACCGATGAGGAGATCCTCAACAAGCTGGTAAAGATGGGAGGCGCGCCGGTATGAGTCCAGGCATGATTTGGTGGGGACAGATCGGGAACTCCCTCCGCCTGCTCAGCCGCATCGCCAACGATCTGCGGGACCGCCGTTCGGCGGTCCTGCGGGTCCCCCGGAGGCTGCCCTGGCGGGCGGCGTTTTATGAGGCGGTGGACCTGCGCCGGTCCTCCTTCGGCGGGGAACGGCGGCTCCGGCGGCTTCCCTGGGAGGAGGGAGCCGACCCGGGGGCGTATATTCTGGATAAGCTCTGCTCCGAGCGGGTCCGGGCCGACTACTGGCCGGGGCAGACCTACGGGGCGTACCTGGGGTCCAGGGACGATATCGTGCTGTGCGACTACTACGTCTGGATCACCGGTATCCGGCGCAAGCGGGATCTGTTCCAGTGGCTGGAATTCGTCACGCAGTATAGGCAGGCGGCAAAGCAGGCCGAGCAGAGCGCCGTTTTTATACTGGAATGCGAAGAGACCGTGGCGGACGCCTCGGGGATGGACGTCATTGATTACAGCGTGGAAAATTATGACTGCCGGGTGTTCGCGCTGGAGACGGCCAACGCCCTTTGCGCCGGGGAGCTGCGGGCCTACCAGGCGGAGCTGGCGCTGAGCCTGGCCGGCAATGACCCGGAGCTCTGCTGCGCCCTGCTGCGGGAGGGCGAACGGCTGCTGCAAGACCCGGTTAGGACCGCGCTGGAGGTGTGCAAAACCGCCCTTTCTTCCTCCGGCGAGCCGTTTTCGGCGTTGGAAGAACAGCAGGCGGCCAGCGCGGCGTGGGAGGCGGCCGTGGTGCTGCTGTTTCCTGTTTTGGAGCGCTTCCGCATGGACTTTATCAAGCGGTTTGACGAGGAGCTTCGGCGGCATCTCCCCATCCACAACTCCAACGGGGATGTGGTCCAGGACCCGCAGGATCTGGAGATCGGGCCGCTATACCATATTGTGACGGCGTGTTCAAAGGCGTTTTCCCCCGCCATGGTGGAGGCCATACGGCTTTGCCGCAATGCGCGCAATCTGCTGGCCCACAATAAGCTCGTCCCCTATGAGGACGTCAGACGGCTTTTGACGCTGGAAAAAAGCTAATTAAAAGACAAGAAAAATGGAGAGAAAACCGGAAAAACTCTGGTTTTCTCTCCAAATTTTTATGGCGCGGCGATGGAGGCAACGGCCCGGACGGCAGCGTCGATCTCCTCCTCGGTATTGAACCAGGAGAAGCTGAAGCGTACCGCGCCCTGCCGGGTGGTGCCCAGGGCCTGGTGCATCCGGGGGGCGCAATGGGCGCCGGGACGGGTGGCGATGTTGTACGCCTGGCTGAGCAGGTCGGACACCTCGCCCGAGTCCAGGTCCCCAATGTTGAGGGATACGATGGCCGCCCGGTGGGGCTGGGAAAAGTCCCCGTAGACGGTGACGCCGGGCAGAGGGGAGACCCCCTCATAAAAGCGGCGCATCAGGTCCTGTTCCCGCCGGGCGATGGTCTCCACGCCGGTCTCCGCGATAAAATCCAGGGCGGCGGAGAGACCCATGATACCGTGGCTGTTCAGGGTGCCCGCCTCCAGCCGGGTGGGGTATTCCTCCGGCTGTTCTTTGCGGTAGGACTGCACCCCCGAGCCCCCCACCTTCCATGGGCGGATCTCCACCCCGGGACGGATGCACAGTCCCCCGGTGCCCTGAGGACCCATCAGGCCCTTGTGGCCGGTAAAACAGAGGATGTCGATGCCCATTTCCCCCATATGGATGGGCACGGCGCCGGCGGTCTGGGAGGCGTCCACCAGAAAAAGGAGGCCGTGGGCTCTGGCGATGGCGCCCACCCGGGCCACGTCCACCAGGTTTCCCGTCAGGTTGGAGGCGTGGGTACAAATGATGGCTTTGGTCTCGGGGCGGATGAGGGCGGAGAAGGCGGACAGGTCTGGCCGGCCCTGCCGGTCGGCCGGCACGAAGCTGACCGAGACGCCGTGCCGCTCCAGCCGGTAGAGGGGGCGGAGGACGGAGTTATGCTCCAGGTCGGTGGAGATCACATGGTCGCCGGGGGACAGGATGCCGTGGATGGCGATATTCAGCGCCTCGGTGGCGTTGCAGGTAAAGACCACATGGTCGGGCCGTGGACAGCCAAAGAGGCGGGCCAGCTTACAGCGGGCGTCGTAGACCGCCCGGGCGGCCTGCAAGGCGCTGCCGTGCGCCCCCCGGGAGGCGTTGCCCATGGTGGTCATAGCCTGCACCACCGCCTCGATGACCTGGGGCGGCTTTTGCCGGGTGGTGGCGGCGTTGTCCAAGTAGATCACAGGGCGTTCAGCTCCTTTTGGTTTGGATTAGACCCACAGCTCCAACACCCGGACCTCCTGCCAGTGGAGGCCCGCCTGGGACATGGCGTCGGTCAGGTGGGCCTGGGCGTCCACGGGGGCCTTCCAGGCCAGGCCGCAGCCGGCGCTGATCTCCCGGGGCACCGGGATGAGACGGCCGGGCAGCTGGTTTTCCGCGCACATACGCTCCATGCCCATGGCGTCGGTGGTGGTGGGGAAGGTGACGATGAGGGCCGGTTTTTTCTCCCGCATGGCGCTGCCTCAGGGCCGGACGACCCGGCCGGCGGCGCTCAGCTTTTCCACGATGTCGTACATATTGGTGACACCGCCCACCGCCAGCTTGTCGCTCAGGCCGTAGTAGTTCAGGCAGGTGCCGCAGGTGAGGATCTCCACCCCCTGGGCCTCCAGGCTCTTCAAATCGTCCAGGGAGGCGGAGCCCTCAGTGGTCAGCTTGGCGCCGCCGTTGTAGAAAAGGACGGTTTTGGGCAGGGTGTCCTGCTGGGTGAGGGCGAAGAGGAAGCTTTTCATCAAAGCGGCCCCTAGCTCGTCGCTGCCGGTGCCCATGCAGGGTGAGGAGACGGCCACCACGGTATCGTTCCGGCTGCCGCCGGGCACCGGGCAGGTCTCCTCCCCGCCGGGGGCCGTCTCAGGCGCGGGGGCGTCCCCCACCTCGATCACCACCCGGAAGGAGCTTTCCCCCAGCTTTTCCGATTTGACTCCGTAGCCGTTGTTGTTGGCCATCCGGGTCAGATTCTGCACGGCCACCTCGTTGTCCACCAGGGTCTCCACCGTGCCGGGGCCGTTGAGCTCCTTGATGGCGTTCTTGGTCTTGACGACCGGAATGGGGCAGGGGTCCCCCATGGCGTTTACCTGTTTGTACATAGCGATGTTCCTCCTATTTTTTCGTTCCCTTGGCGATGAGGGCCGCGCCCAGCGCGCCGGCGTACCGGCCCAGGGGATGGGTGTGGACGGGCTGCCTGAGCGTTTGGGCGAGGCGGTCCACCAGATAGGGGCTGTCGCACAGCCCGCCGGTGAGGAGCACCTCTCCCGTTATGGTGTGCCGGGCGCACAGTCCGGCCACCTTGCCCACCACCGAATCCACCACCCCGGCGGCGATATCCTCCCGGCGCTCACCCGCGCCGATGTGACTGATGACCTCGCTCTCGGCAAAGACGGTACACATGGAGCTGATGGCCAGCGGCGTGCCGGCTTCCGCCAGAGTGAAGAGCTCCGGCAGGTCCACCCCCAGGCGGTTGGCCATGATCTCCAAAAACTTTCCCGTCCCGGCGGAGCATTTGTCGTTCATGAGAAAGCTGGTGGGCATACCGTTTTCCACCGAAATGACCTTGGTGTCCTGGCCGCCGATGTCCACAATGGTGCAGGAACGCCCCAGCAGATGGAAGCCGCCCCGGCCGTGGCAGGTGATCTCGGTGACGGTTTTGTGGGCGTAGTCCACCGCAACCCGGCCGTAGCCGGTGGCCACCACCCGCAGGCTGTGTTCCACCGGGTAACCGTTGGCAGCCAGCCGGGCGGCGATTTCACGGGCGGTCTCTTTGCTGCTCCAGCCGGTGGGGAGGACGAAATGGTCCTCCATGCCCGCCTCGCCCAGCACCACCACCTTGGAGGCGGTGGAGCCGATGTCGATGCCGGTAAAGTAGCTCATTTGTCGATGGTCTCCAGGAAAGCGGCCAGCCGGGTGTTGATCTGGCCCTTGTCGGACTGGGAGTAGTCGGTCTCGATGTTCAGATAGGGGAGCCCCTTCTCCTGGGTGACGAACCGGCGGATAAAGAAGGCCTCCACATCGTAAGTATGACAGGATTGGAGGACGATTTCAATGACTCCGTCCACCTTGTAGTCGTCGATCATCTGGCCGATGTAGTCCCGGCGGCTCTCGTTGGGGCTCATCACTGAGCAGTTGATGCTGAGGTATTTCCGGGCGAGGGCGTCGTATACGTCGGGATTGGACGCGTCCACCGGCTCCACCTTTTCCCGGATGCCGTTGCAGGTGTCGAAGGCCACCACGTCGGCCCCCAGTTCCTCCACGGCCCGGATGATCTTCTCCCGCACGCCGGCGTTGGGGCATCCGGTGACCAGCAGCCGAGGCCGGTGAGAGGGAGTCTTGTCCGGTCTGGCCTCCCACTGGGCCAGCACCTCGGCAATGCGCTGTTCCACCCCGTCGCACCGCTCCTCCAGGTCGAAGGAGAAGCTGCCCGCATCGATACGGGTGCCCATCTCGTAGCCGCTCATGGGGGCAGGGTCCAACTTGCCCAGCTCCAGATAGCGGCGCATCACGTCCCGCTCCCGGTTTTTCCGGCGGATGGCGGACCGGATGTCCTCCTCCGTGATGGTGATGCCGTAAAATTCCTCCAGTTTCTTCTGGAAGGAGATGATCTCATTGCGCCAAAAGGCCAGGGCGGAGGCGTCCCGGCTGTGGGGGAGCTGCATCACATAGGTGTCCTTGATCTCGTGGAGCAGCTCGAACATCTTCTTTTTGCCGTCGCAGGTGGTCTCGCCCACCACAAAGTCGGAGAAATAGAAGTAGGGACAGGTATCGGTGAGGGCAAAGCCGTAGCTGGCCTTGATGAGGGGACAGAGATTGCGGGGCAGGTTGGCCTCGGCGGCGGGGATGGGCTCGTCGGTAAAGGCGCACAGTCCCACCGGCAGCGCGCCGGCGGCGTATACCAGCTCGGTGGGCACAAAGGAGCAGAACAGGCCCACCACCCGGGCGCCCTGTTCCTTCAGGGCTTTCATGCGCAGAAAGCCCGCCCGCCGGGCCTCGCCGTAGGTCTCAAAATCGGCGGGCAGCTGGATCTTGGTCGCTTCCATTTCAGACATCTCCTTCTATATATTCTATAAAATTTTTAGGCAACCTTTTTTATTATTAGTATAGCAAAGAATGGAAGCCGTGTAAAATCGCATCTTTGTATAAGTTCAATCGGTCTGATAGAAAAAAACAATAGGCGCGGCAGAGGAAAAGCCGCCGTCCCCACCCGTAGGCGCGGAGACGGCGGCTTGTTTTTACAGCGGAAGGACCTTGACCTGGAAGGGGGAGAGGGCTTCGCCCAGGGCCCGTACGGCGGTTTCGTTGTGGTTGAGGAGGATACGCACCTGGCTGCCGGTCGTACCCCGCACCACCGCTTCCACACCCTCGGGCAGCGCCAGACGCTCAAGTCCGGCCCGTTCCATGGCCTGGCCCAGGACCTGGTCCAGAGTGGCCTGGTCGGGCGTAGTGCCCAGATAGTAGGCCGCGCCCCGGCCGTAGGAATTGCGGGTGATGGCGGCATACCGGCGATAAAAGGGGTCGTCGTAGCGCCACAGGACCTGGGCGCTCTGGGGGACGATCATGTCCCGGAAAATACCGGCGGTGCCGGCGCCGGTCTCGCCTGCGATGGGGATGCAGTCGTATGCCTGGACGCTTTCGGTCTCCTCCACATAAAGCCCCAGCAGGTCGCCGCAGTCCACAGGGATGGTCTTGCCAAAGACCAGGTTGTTGTCCCGGTCCTTGACGGCGGTGCGATAGGTGACCACGGCCACGCCGCCGGCGGCCACATAGTTCTTCAGCCGGGCGGTAAACGTCGGGTCGGTGACAATCATATTGGGAACGATCACCAGCTTATACCGGGAAAAATCCCGGCTGGCGGGAATCACGTCCACGCTCTGCCCGGCCCGGAAGAGGACGCCGTGGAGGCGCTTCATCTCGGCCTCGCAGTCCAGCAGGATACTCTGCCGCTGGATGCGGAAGGAGGCCAGGGAGTCGTAATCGTAGAGAATGGCGGCGCCGCTGTGGACGGGAGTGGTCAGGACCTGCTCATAGGGGCGGACCTCCTGAAAAAAGCGCTGGACCTCGAAGAAGCGGCGGCGGGGGACGTTGTCCGCGTCCAGAATGCCGTAGCAGAACTGCTCGGCCCCTTTGGCGGCCCCCCGGTAGCGGAAGTAGAGGAGCCCTTCGCAGCCGTGGGCCATGCCCTGCCAGCTCCACAGCTTGGCCTGGCCGGGCCGGGGCAGGAAGCCGGTGATGTCGTGGCCCTGGGCGCCCATGATGGCCTCGGTGATCCAGAAGTTTTCCCCCTTCAAGCCCCGGATGTAGTCCAGGCCGAAGGCGATTTCACTGGGGGAGAGGGGCTCCTTCTGTCCGCCCCAGACGGGGTAGTTGTTATAGGCCACCCGGTCCAGCGTCTGGGCCACGGCGGCGTAATCCGCGTGCTTGCCCAGCCCGCCGCCGGGAAAGTCGTGCATCACCACCGCATGGGGGATGATCTCTTTGAGCAGCCTGGACTGGAAGGCGGCAAAATCCCGGAGTTTATAGCTGCAAAAGCGCTCCCAGTCCAGGCGCAGAGCGGGGTTGTGGGTGGTGATGGTGGGCGTGGGCAGGGGGATTTCTTCAAAGCCGTTGTACTCCTGGCTCCAGAAGGCGGTGCCGTAGGTCTCGTTGAGGGCGTGGATGTCCCCGCCGAATTTATGGCGGAGAAAGTCCTGGAACGCGGCGCGGCACCGGGGGCACCAGCACAGGTCGCTCCCTTCGTGGCCCAGTTCGTTGTCGATCTGCCAGGCCATGATGGCCGTTTCGTCCTTGTAATGGCGGGCCAGGGCGGTGATGATCTTGGCGCAGTGCTCCCGGTAGGGGACGCTGCTGTAACAGGCCACATGGCGTCCGCCGAAGGCTCTGGGCGCTCCGTTGTCGAACTGGGAGAGAATGTCGGGATGCTTGCGGATGAGCCAGGCGGGCGGGGCGGCGGTGGGAGTGCCGAAGATGACCTGGAGCCCCTTCTCCCTGGCCATGGCGATGACGGCGTCAAAGTAGGAAAAGTCGAACCGCCCTTCCTCCGGCTCCATCCGGTGCCAGGCAAATTCCCCGATGCGGATCACGTTGCATCCCAGCTCCAGGATGCGGTCCATATCCGCCTCCAGCATGGAGGGGTCCCATTGTTCTGGGTAGTAATCAACGCCTAAAAGCATAAAAAATCCTCCTTTTTACAGAGCCGGAGCTGCTTCTCCGGCCTTTGGGGCCGTCCTGCCGTGAAGCGCCGCGGAGCGGCTGTCTGCTGAGGTAATGCTAACAAAAATTCCGTAAAATTTCAAGAAAAATAGCTCATTATTTTTACTAAAGTTTTTACGCAAATTTTGGCGGAGCGTTGACAAAAAAGCCGCAGCGTCACAGCTGCGGCGTGAGGGAGCGTATTCAGGCTCTGGGCGGACAGACGCTGCCCCGGTCCACATAGACGCAGGGGACCACCGTTTTGAAGGGATGCTCCGTGCCCGACCGGGAGAGCTGCATGGAGGTAACGGCGGCCACGGCCAGCTCATGCTGCAAAACCCGGATAGCGGTGAGGGGAGGAGTGGCGTTTTGGGAGAGGGGGGTATCATTGAAGGCGATGACGCTGATGTGGCCGGGGATGGACAGACCCGCCTCGTCCAGGGCCCGGAGGGCGCCCTGCACCATGGCGTCGGAGGAGAGGAAGAGGGCGGTGGGGAGCGTTTCCCACTGGGACAGGGCCTGCCGGAGGACCTGATAGGCAGAGGGGGAGTTCATCTCGCAGTCCAGCACCAGATCGGGACAGTAGCATCCCGCATCCTGCAAGTGATGGCGGAAATAGTAGAGGCGGGGGTCCAATTGCAGGTCGTGGGTCTCCTGAAGGGTAAAGTGGCTGCCCAAAAAGGAGATGCGCCGGTGTCCCGCCTCCAGCAGATGGGTGAGCGTCTGGCGCAGGCCCAGATGAAAATTGGGTACGGCGGAAAAATAGCGCTCGTCGTCCGGCGTAGAGTCCACAAAAACGATGTGCTGGGTCAGGCGCTGGAAGCTGTGGATTTCTTGCTTGGTAAAGCTGCCGATGGCAAAAATACCGTCCAGGGGCCGGTCGCCCTGGGGAACAAAGCAGCCCTGACTGTTTCGGAAGAGTGGGGTGGTCTCCATCCCCTGGGAGAAGCAGACCTGCTCCAGGGCGTTTTTCATATACAGGTAGTAGGGGTCCTGGAGCACCTGCTCAGACTCAAACATTTGGGCAATGCCCATACGCAGGGCGGCGGTGTGTTCCCCCTCGCCCCGGGAGCGGCTGCGTACCGTCCTATAACCCAGCGCCTTGGCGGCGTCCAGGATTTTTTGCTGGGTCTGGGGGGTGACGCTGATGCTCCCGTCCTGGTTGAGGACCCGGGAGATGGTGGAAATGGAAATGCCGGTGGCGGCGGCGATGTCTTTCAGCGTGGCCATAGGTCTCACCTGCCTCGGAAAACTGTTTGAGAAAATTATACGCAAAAAAAGGGAAAAAGTCCAGCCCAGGCTGGACTTTTTCCACGGGCCACCAATGGCGGCTGAAGCCGTATAGTTGTTCTGCGCGCTTCACAGACAGCCCTTTGGAGCCCACCACTGTGGGCCGCCAGGCTATCCCTCCATGTCCTTGGTCAGCGCCAGGCCCTGGGACCCGACGGAGAGCGCGCCGTCTTTCAGGGAGATAAAGGGGGAGAATTCCACCTGCTCCTCCCGGTAGGTCAGGCGGATGGTGGCGTCGGGAAAAATATCGCTTGCATTGCACTGGAGCACGAAGGGCTGGCAGTCGGGGGCCTCATAGAGCAAAACCGGCGGTCCGCCCTCGATGTCGTTGCGGTACAGGGCCACTTCCATGCCGTCGTATCTGGGAATGACCAGGTAGTAATCCCCGTCGGAGAGATAGTGGATAGGCAGCGGTTCCCCGTCCAGATATCGCGCCGCGTAGTAGTCCAGCTCGGTTGTCTGCTGATAGCCCAAATAGGCCACGGCATAGGATTGCCCCTCCTCAAAGGGGATGGCGTTCCGATGGCTGGCCTGGGGCTGGCATCCGCTCAAAAGCCCCAGGCAGACCAGAACGCAGAGCGTATGACCTATGGTTCCCATGCGTTTTCTCCCCCGGCCGCAAAAGCCTATGTTTCGCTTCGGATGTTCAATACTTCTCGTTCAGGTCGCTGTGGAACACTTGGATGTGGTAGGCCATGGCCGCTTCCGCCGCGTCCGCGTCCCCCAGGCGTACGGCCTCGTAGATCTTGCGGTGCATGGACAAGATCCGGCTGCACATATCGAGATTTTCCGCCTCCGTCTGCCGGCGGACAAATTGCAGCATGATGGGCGAGGACAAATTGCTGGTCACCTTGGCCATCACATAGGCCACCTGGTTTTTGCCCGCCTTGGCCAGCTGGCTGTGAAAATCCACGTCTCTGGCCACAAATTCCTCAAATTCTCTGGACTCCACCAGAATGGCCGCCTCCGTCAGCAGACGGTTGAGGACGGCGATGTCCTGTTTGGTATGGCGCTGGGCCGCCCACCGGGCCACGGTGGTGTCGTTTTGCGCCCGGTACTCGGTAAGCTCGTCCAGAGAGACCCGGCTGGTCTGAAGCACCACCTCCAGCGACTGCTCCACCCCGTCGGTGCCGATCTGCTGCACCACCGCGCCGTTGGTGCCGGGAATCGTACGAATAAAGCCGGTCCGCTCCAGCATCCGCAGCGCCTCCCGAATGGTGGGGCGGCTCCGCTGGAGCATGGACATCATGCTCCGCTCCGACGGCAGGCGGTCTCCCGGCTTGAGGTGTCCGTCCAAAATGAGCTGCTTGATCTGCTCATAGATCGCCTCACTGGCCCGCTGTGTCTCCACCGGGTGGAGCATCCCGCCTAATTTATCCTCATGACCCTTTTCCATAGCAGCACCCCTGCATTTTGGTATTATTTTTATTATATCACGAATTGATACGCTAAACAAAGCATTTTCCGACACTTGTGCATAGTGCAATAAAAGATTGTGAAAAAATCTTCAATGTGTACATTGACAACAAAGTGTACCCGCAATATAATATGGTCAGCTGGTAAGACCAGTTATAACAGTTCGGAGGTACCGCAGTGTTTACATTGGGAATCGACATCGGGTCCACCACCTCAAAGTGCGTTCTGCTGAAGGACGGGACGCACATCGTGGCGCAGGCCCTGGTGGATGCCGGGATCGGGACGGAGGGACCGGAAGAGGCCTTTCAGTCTATCCTGGCACAGAGCGGTCTGTCGCCGGAAGAGATCACACGCAAGACTGCCACCGGCTACGGCCGTACCCGCTGGCAGGGGGCGGACAACGAGATCAGCGAGCTCACCGCCCACGCTCTGGGTTGTCACTTTCTGATTCCGGAGGCGCGCACCGTCATCGACATCGGCGGCCAGGACGCCAAGGTGATCTCTCTGGATGAAAAAGGCCGGATGAGCGGGTTCGTGATGAACGACAAGTGCGCCGCCGGCACCGGACGTTTCCTGGAGGTCATGGCCGGGATCCTGAAGCTGGAGGTGGACCAGCTTGGGGATCTGGCGGCGCAGTCCGTCCAGCCGGTGAACATCTCCAGTACCTGCACCGTTTTTGCCGAGTCTGAGGTCATCTCTCAGCTGGCCAACGGCGCCGACCGGGCCGACGTGGTGGCGGGTATCTGCCAGTCGGTGGCGGGCCGGGTGGCGGCGCTGGCCAAACGGGCCGGCGTGCGGCAGCAGGTTTGCATGAGCGGCGGCGTGGCCCGCAACCGTGGGGTGCGGGAGGCGCTGTCCCAGGCGTTGGAGGTGCCTGTGGTCTGGTCTCCCATGGCACAGATGGCCGGCGCGCTGGGCGCCGCCCTTCATGCCTGGCAAAAATGCGGTAAACCCACATAAACAAAGGGGAACATTGTGTAAGGAGGAAGGAACATGGCAGAAGAAACAAAAAAGGCCCGTCCGGCCCCGGACCCCAACTCAGCCAAGTATAAGCTGGGGCAGATCGCGGCCAAAGCCTACACCGACGTGCAGGAGGCCAAGGCCCGGGGAGAGAAGATCGGCTGGATCTCCAGCAACTTCCCGGTGGAAATTCCCGAGACGCTGGGGATTCCGGTCTGCTATCCGGAAAACCAGGCCGCGGCCATTGCCGCCCGCGGCGCCGGTCAGCGCCTGTGCGAGATCTCCGAGGGAGACGGCTACTCCAACGACATCTGCGCCTACGCCCGTATCAGCCTGGCCTATGCCAAGATCAAGGACGCCCCGGAGCAGAACATGCCCATGCCCGACTTCGTGCTGTGCTGCAACAACATCTGCAACTGCATGATCAAGTGGTATGAAAACCTGGCCAAGGAGCTGAATATCCCCCTCATCATGCTGGACATTCCCTTCAACCCGGATTACGAGGTGTCCGACGCGGAGGTGGCCTATGTGAAGGGCCAGTTCCTGGAGGCCATCCGCCAGCTGGAGGAGATCACGGGCAAGAAGTGGACCGAGGAGAAGTTCCAGGAGGTTATGAAGAACTCCTGCCGCACCAGCCGTGCCTGGCTGGAGGCCACCGCCTGCGCCAAGTACGATCCCAGCCCCTTCAACGGCTTCGATCTGCTCAACCACATGGCCGTCATGGTCACCGCCCGCGGCAAGGCCGAGGCGGCCGACGCCATGGAGACCCTCCTCAAGGAGTACGAGGAGAACCACAAGACCGGCAAGAGCACCTTCCGCACCGAGGAGAAGTACCGCATCATGTTCGAAGGCATCGCCTGCTGGCCCTGGCTGCGCGCCACCTCCACCGGCCTCAAGAGCCGCGGCATCAACATGGTCACCACCATCTATGCCGACGCCTTCGGCTTCATTTACGACGACTTCGACGGCATGATCCGCGCCTACTGTAAGGTGCCCAACGCCATCAACCTGGAGCTGGCCCGGGATAAGCGCATCAAGCTCTGCAAGGACAACGGCGTGGAGGGCCTGCTGGTCCACGTCAACCGCTCCTGCAAGCTGTGGAGCGGCTTCATGAACGAGATGAGCCGTCAGATCGGCAAGGCGTGCGACATCCCCGTGGTGTCCTTCGACGGCGACCAGGCCGACCCCCGCAACTTCTCCGAGGCCCAGTATGACACCCGCGTCCAGGGCCTGATGGAGATCATGGAATCCCGGAAAGGAGGCGCCCAGGCATGAGCGTTCAGGAGATTTTGAAAACATTCCAGGACATCGCCGCCAATCCCCGCGCCCAGATGGACCGCTGCCTGGCTCAGGGGGACAAGGTGGTCCTCACCGCCCCCGTCTACACCCCCGAGGCGATCATCCACGCCATGGGCCTGGTTCCCTTCGGCGTCTGGGGCGCTGACCTCACCCTCCGCAAGTCCAAGGAGTATTTCCCCGCCTTCATCTGCTCCATTATGCAGTCCGTCCTGGAACTGGGCATCAACGATACCTACAAGGGCGCTTCCGCCATCGTGATCCCCTCTCTGTGCGACTCTCTCAAGTGCCTGGGGGAGAACTGGAAGTACGCCGTGCCTTCCATCCCCTTCATCCCCATGACCTATCCCCAGAACCGGAACAACGACGTGGGCCGCGCCTTTACCAAGGCGGGCTATGAGCGGGTCATCGCCGACCTGGAGAAGGCCACCGGCGCCTCCTTCCGGGAGGATCGGCTGGGCAAGTCCCTGGAGATCTATAACCGGCACAACGCCGTGATGCGCCTTGTGGACAAGACCCTGACCGCCCACCCCGAGGTCACCGCCGCCCAGCGCTCCGCCGTCTATAAGAGCGCCTGGTTCATGCGCAAGGAGGAGCACACCGCCCTGGTGATGGACCTGCTGGACGCCCTCAACGACGCCCAGCCCGGCGCGGAAAAGGTCAAGGTCATGACCTCCGGCATCCTGTGCGACAGCCCGGCCCTGCTGGAGATCTTTGATGACCTGGGCTTCCAGATCGCCTGTGACGACGTGGCCGCCGAGAGCCGTCAGTACCGCACCGACGTGCCCAAGGGCCTCGCTCCGCTGGACGCCCTGTGCGAACAGTTCGCCCGGATGAACGACTGTTCCGTCCTCTATGACGTGGAGAAGCACCGCGCTCAGCTCATCGTGGACACCGCCCAGGCGCGGGGCGCCAAGGGCGTTGTGGTGGTCCTCACCAAATTCTGTGATCCGGAGGAATTCGACTATCCCATCATCAAAAAGGCCTGTGACGCCGCCGGCCTTCCCGTCCTGCTGGTGGAGGTAGACCGGCAAATGGCCAACTTTGAGCAGGCCCGCACCGCCCTGGAGACCTTCCGGGACGTGATTTCCTGAAGGAAAGAGAGCAAGAGAGCTCTGAGGAGGAAATGAAACCATGAAAGCAAAGCACACCAGCGCCCTTTCGGCTGCATTCGGTATCTCCTTCGTGTGGTTTACCACCCAGTTTGGCGGCGGCTTCGCCTCCGGCGCCCAGCTTAAGTCCTATTTCCTGAACTACGGCATCTGGGCCATCCTCATCGCTGCCGGTTCCCAGGCCATCTGCGCCATTTACAACTGGTACATTGCCTACTATGCCAGAAAGCACGGTACTTATAACTACAACAGCTTCAACAAGGCCTTTTACGGCAAGTATTCCAAGATCTTCTCCCCCCTCTTTGAGCTGGTCTATATCTTCGTCCTGCTGGTGGTCCCCGCGGTGGCCTTCGCCACCGGCGGCTCCACCCTCACGACCCTGACTGGTATCCCCTATTGGATCTCCACTCTCATCATCGGCGTATTCATCTTTATCGTGGCCCTCTACGGCACCGCTATCGTCCGCAAGGTGGCCACCCTACTCTCCGTTTTGATCGTGGTGGGCCTGCTGGCCATCTTCATCCCCAACATCGCCGTGCAGTGGAACAGCGTCTCCGCCAACCTCTCCGACATGGCCGCCGCCCCCGCCCCCATCCTGCCGGCCCTGTGGAGCATGCTGGTTTACGCCGCCTTCCAGATCGCCTCTTCTCCCGCCATCCACTCCCAGCACGCCGAGGCGCTGCCCGAGCCCAAGGACGCCAAGATGACCTACGTGATCGGCTTTGTGGTCAACACCCTGATGATCGTCCTGTCCATCTTCGGCCTGCTGGCCATCGTCAACCTGCCTGAGTACGCCACCGCCGAGACCCCCGTCCTGGTGCTGGTACAGCGCGGTCCCGGCGCCGCCGTCCTGACGCCCGTCATCTCTGTCCTCATCGTGCTGGGCTCTGTGTCCACCGCGGTGAACATGGTCTCTGCCGGTACTGCCCGCGTTTGTCCTCTGCTGGACAAGAACTATGACCCCGACGCCAAGCCCACCAGCAAGGTGGTCATCGTTACCCTCATTCTGTGCATCATCGGCTTTGCCGTGGCGCAGTTCGGCCTGCTGCCTCTGGTGAACGCGGGCTATGGCATCCTGGCCTATCTGACCTTCCCGGTCATCATGATTCCCTACATCGTGCATGCCGTGGCTACCCGCTGCGACTCCAAGTCCGACGGCGCCAAGGCTTAAAAAGCAGAACAGGAGGAATTTACTGTGGAAAGCATCAAACGTCCCCTGGACGGGGTCAAAGTCGTGGAGCTGGCGACCTTCATCGCCGCCCCCTCCTGCACCCGTTATCTGGCCGACCTGGGCGCCGAGGTCATCAAGGTGGAATCTCCCGCCGGCGATAACCTGCGCTATACCGCCATCAATGAAGGCCGCCCCACCGGCGACTTGGAGAATACCAGCTTTGACTGTGACAACGCCAACAAAAAGGGCATCTGCCTGAACATCAAGACCCCCGAAGGCCGGGAAGTGCTGGAAAAGCTCATTGCCGAGTCCGACATCTTCGTCACCAACGTGCGCCACAAGTCCCTGGTGCGCGACGGCCTGGACTATGACAGCCTGAAGGTCAAATATCCCAAGCTGGTCATGGGCTACGTCACCGGCTACGGCGAGAACGGCCCCGACAAGGACCTGCCCGGCTTTGACTTCACCGCCTTCTTTGCCCGCGGCGGCATTCTGGGCACCCTGATGGACAAGGACGCCGTGCCCATGCTCACCATCCCCGGCTTCGGCGATCATCCCGTGGGCCTCTATCTGGCCAACGGCATCCTGGCCGCCCTCTACCGCGCCCGTGAGACCGGCAAGGGCGACAAGGTCACCGTCAGCCTCTTCCACAGCGCCATCTGGGCCATTGCCATCATGCTGCAGGGCGCCCAGTACGGCATGGACGCCACCCGCTATCCCATGTCCCGCAAGGACATCGCCAACCCCCTCACCGTGGTCCACAAGACTAAGGACGGCCGCTGGATCCAGTTCGCCGCGCCCGCTTACAACCTGATGTACAACCGCTTTGTTACCGCTCTGGGCCGTGAGGACCTGGTGGACGATCCCCGCTACTTCCCCCAGGCCAACCTCCAGAACAATCTCCACGAGTTTTACGACATGCTGGTGGCGCAGGTGGCCACCAAGACGCTGGACGAGTGGTGCGACATCTTCAAGAAGGCCGACATCCCCTACGCCATTGCCCAGACCTGGGACGAGCTGCTCCAGGACGAGCAGGCTTGGGCCGCCAACTGCTTCTACAAGATGCACTATCCCACCGGCAACGACCGCACCCTGGTCCGCCCGCCCATTCTGTTCCAGGACACCCCGCTGCCCGAGTACAAGCGCGGTCCCTATCTGGGCGAGCAGACCGAGGAGATCCTGGCCTCTCTGGGCTACACTGAGGAGCAGATCCAGGCCATGATGGCCGCCGGCGCCGCCCAGCATCCCGCCCCCAAGGAACACTGATTTTTGAACAAATAAAAGGAGGAGCTTTCCGTGACCAGTCCGTTTTTTAATGAAGACCATGAGTCCATCCGCGAGATGGCCCGCGACTTTGCCAACAAGACCCTCGCTCCCATCGCCGCCGAGATCGACAAGACCGACGCCTTTCCCCCTGAAGTGGCCCAGCAGATGGCCGATCTGGGCTTCTTTGGCCTGAAAATTCCCGAGGAGTACGGCGGACTGGGTCTGGATATGCGCAGCTATGTCTCCGTGATGGAGGAGATCGCCAAGAAGTGCGCCACCGCCACCCTGTTCATCTCCTCCGCCAACTCCCTCTCCACCGCCCCCATCGTGCTCTCCGGCACCGAGGAGCAGAAGGAGACCTATCTGCCCGGCGTGGTGTCCGGCGAGGCCTACATCGCCTTCGGCCTGACCGAGCCCGGCGCCGGCAGCGACGCCGCCTCCCTCTCCACCAAGGCGGTGGAGGATGGAGACAGCTACATCCTCAACGGCCGTAAGTGCTTCATTACCTTTGCCCCTCTGGCCAAGTATGCCGTCATCTACGCCAAGACCTCTCCCGAGAAGGGCGCCAAGGGCATCTCCGCCTTTATTGTGGATATGAGCCTGCCCGGCGTCTCCTGCGGCAAGCACGAGGAGAAGATGGGCCAGCGCGGCGTGCCCGTCAGCGACATCCTGCTGGAGGACGTGCGCATCCCCAAGGAGTGCCTGCTGGGCGAGAAGGACCTGGGCTTCATCAACGCCATGAAAACCCTGTCCGTGGGCCGCATCGGCGTGGCTTCCATGTGCTTGGGCATCGCCCAGGAGGCCATTGACCTGGCGGTGAACCACACCAAGAACCGCGTGCAGTTCGGCAAGCCTCTGTGCAAGAACCAGGCCCTGGCCTTCATGCTGGCCGATATGGAGACCAAGCTCAACGCCGCCCGGCTGCTGGTCTACAACGCCGCCTGGCTGATGGACAACGGTCAGCCGGTGGACAAGGCCGCCTCCATGGCCAAGTACTTCGCCGCCGAGGCCGCCATCGACATCGTGAACAAGTCCCTCCAGCTCCACGGCGGTTACGGCTACTCCCAGGAGTACGAGATCGAGCGCCTCTATCGTGACGTGCGCATCACCTCCATCTACGAGGGCAGCTCCCAGGTCCAGCAGATGGTGATCTCCGGTAAGCTGCTCAAGTAAGACCGGAAAGGAGACGCCATGCACAAACTGAACGCACGTCAGTTCCTTCTGCGCGTGGGCATCTATGTGGTGGGCTTGTTCTTCATGGCACTGGGCGTGGCGCTGTCCGTCAATGCCAACCTGGGCATCTCGCCGGTCAACTCCCTGCCCTATGTGGTGAGCGTGATCTCCGGTATCGACCAGGGGACCTGCGTCATCATCATTTTCTGCCTCTATATTCTGGTCCAGATTCTGATCCTTCGCCGGGAATTTCGCCTCATCGACCTGACGCAGATCGTGTTTTCCACCATCTTCGGCTATCTGGTGAATTTTGCCAAGTGGCTGGTGGGCGACTTCGCCCTCCCCACCTATGTGGGACAGCTGGTCATGATGGCGGTGAGCATCGTAGTGGTGGCGCTTGGCGTGGCCCTCTATGTGGAGGCGGGGCTGGTCAACATGCCTATGGAGGGCATGACCATGGCGATGGCCAGAAAACTCGGAAAGCCTTTCCATAACGTCAAGATCGTGGTGGACTGCTTTGTGGTGGCGCTGGGCGCCATCCTGTCGCTGGTATTCCTCCATCGGCTGGACGGCGTGCGGGAAGGCACCGTCATCGCCGCCGTGGTAACGGGAAAGATCTTGGCCCTAATCAAACCCAGACTGGTCCCCCTCTTTACGCGGCTGGGGCTCTATGACCAACCCATGACCCAAAAATAACCGAATGATGACTTCTCCCGCTGAACCGTCCTCAGACAACAGCCCCCTGATGCAGAGCCTGCATCAGGGGGCCTTTTTCTGCTTTTAACGTTTAGGGAAATCCGGTGTTAGGCCGGGAAGCGCTGACAGAAGCGGGTGAGAAGCTGCGCGGCTTCGGCCCGGGTGGCGGAGCCCTGGGGGTCCAGCACGGCGTCGTCTTTGCCCTGAATGAGTCCGCAGCCCACGGCCCAGGCCATGGCGTCCGCCGCCCAGGAGGAGACCGACGCGCGGTCGCCGAAGCCGGTCAGGTCCGCGCCCTCGCTTACGTCATGGCCCTGATAGCGGGCGTAACGGTACAGCATCGCGGCCAGCTGTTCCCGGGTGATCTGGAACGCCGGGTTTGTGCCGTCGGACACGCCGGCGGCAACCGCCCATTCCATGCCCGTTTGATACCAGGGAGCGCTGCCGGCGGTGTCGGTCCCATCCATGCGGGCCAGAACGGTCATCAGCATGCCACGGGTGGTGGTCATCTCGGGGGAGAAGGTGGTTTGGGACGTGCCCTGGAAGAGCCCGGCGGATACCACATAGCCGATGGCCTCCCGGGCCCAGTGATCCTCCGCCACGTCGGTGAAGGGCTGATCGGCCAGCGGGGTATCGGGCTCATCAATTTCGTTCTCCTCGTCCCGGTCCGGGGAGAAGCCGGAAATTACGGTCTCCCGGCCCGTCAGCTCATAGACCGCCACGGTGCCGCTCACCTCACAGGCGGCCAGGAGAAGGGCCTGACCGGTGGGACTGGCGGAGGAGGGCACAAAGGCCAGGCCCTCGGGGGCCACGTCGCCGCCGGTGACCCACTTGTCCAGCGCGCCCTCGTCGTATTCCTGGGAGCCGGGGACGATGGACGCAAAGTCGCGGGAGTTGATGTAGTTGACATAGGCGACATGGGCGGGGTCGGTCACGTCGTAGACCATCACGCCGCCGGTGCGCTCCAGAGCCACAAAGGCGTAAGTCCGGCCGTCCACCGCGCCCACGGTCACGCTCTCGGCCTCGGGACCCTTTTTGCCGGAACGGTCATCCAACACCGCGTTATCGTTGGAGGCGTTGAAATAGTCGGGGAAATACCGGGCGGTGAGGGCCTCGAAGTCGTCTCCGCTGGTGAACAGTTCCTGAATGCCGGTATCGGTGACCTCGTAGAGGGTGAAGGAACGGCCGCCGAAGAGGTAGTCCTTCTCCGGGTTCAGGCCGTCGTAATCCTCGGCGCGGAAGAATACCACCTTGCCGGTGAGTCCGGAATTTGCGGCGGTGATGGCCCCGGTGGGGGAGGTCTTGCCCTCCTTGCCGAAGTTCACCTCATCTTCATTGAGGTAGTCGCCCCACTCCCGGCTGTCGCCCTCGTTGGCGGTGAGCAGGTAGGTCTTGCCGTTCCGGGTAAAGGCGGCGATGCCGTCTGGCATACGGATGCCCATGAGGCTCTCATAGGTCTGGGGGCTATACGCATTGTCCTTCTTGTCGATGTCCACGGGGGTGACGCTGTAATCCTCAAACCCGGCGGAGTAGATGCCGGTGAAGGTCTTGGAGGACAGGTCCAGCACCGCGATGGCGTTGTTTTCCTGGAGGGTTATGTAAGCCCTGCCGCCGGCAACGGCAATATACTCCGGCTCCAGATCCACAGAGGGGACGGTGTCTTTTTTCAGGACGATGCCGGCGGAGGCCAGGCTGTCCCGCTGGTCGTCAAAGGAGGTGAAGTCCACCACCACAGCGGTGCGGGTGGGCACGTCGATGACGGTGACGGAGCCTTTGGGATCGACCGCGCCGTCGCCGTAGCCCTGGCGGGGTTCGCCCTCGTCGGCGGTGAGGACGGTGTCGTTGTCCGCAAAGGTCACCATGTCGGGCTGCACGCCGGTGGTAAGCACATCCAGCAGGGTGAGGGAGCCGTCGGCATTGCAGGTAAAGAGGGCCACCCGGCCGGGGTCGGCATAGCCTTCGGCCTGGAGGGCCGCCGCCAGGGTGGAGCCGTCGGGAGAGACGGCCACGGAGGTCATGTCACCATAGGTGAAGGAGGGGTCGGCGGTTTCCACCATGGCTTTGATGTCGATGTCATGGCCGTCCAGCAGGTCCACATACGCCGTTTTCTCCAGATCGCGGAGGGAGATGGCGGTGAGCAGGCCGGACTGGCCGTTGACGGCGTAGGCCCAGCCGGTGGCGGCGTTGCAGGCGACGATCTCCATGACGCCGCCGTCCACGTTGAACGCCCCGGAGGTGTAGCCGGCGATCTTGGTCAGATCCAGGCTGGCGGAGCCGTTTTCCTCACCCTGGGTCTGCGGTTCGGGGGCCTTTTCGGCGGTGACCCAGACGGGATTGGCGTAGAAGGAGAGGTGGGTGTAGTTATAGTCGTTGATGTAGTCAAAGCGGGCGGGGCGGTCGTCGGTGACGGTGCGCTCATGGGTGACGGGGTCGCCGTTCTGGTCCACCTCGCCGCTGGAGAGACCGCGGACGCGGAAATAGAGATCGCCGTCAGCGGCGGTGGTGTAGGTCAGGGTGTAGTATCCATCCTCCCCCAGCGCGGCGGCCAGTTCGTCCTTGGAGAAAGTCCTGACGATGCTGGCGTCGGTGTTGGCGGTGCTGCCGTACTGGGACGGGTCCACCTTGCCGGTGACGTGGCCCATGATGAGGTCCACATGGTCCACCTGGGGGGTGTTTCCGGCGTTGAGGCCGGTATCGGTTCCGAAAAGGCTCTGGTAGTTGTTGTGCGCGGGGACCTGGAAGCGGATGGTAACGGTGATGGGGGTTCCCTCCGTCACGTTCAGTTCCTGGCCCATGGCGGCGCTGGCGCTGCCGTCAGAGACGGTGAAGGAGAGATCGGAGATGAGCTCCCCGTTGACCGCGTAGCTGTTGCCCGAGCGCATCCCCTCCACCACGTCGGAGAAGGTGAACTGCCGGTCGTCGCCCGGCTCCACCCAGGTGTAGTTGCGGGAAAACTCGCTGGCCCAGTAGCCGCTGGAATACTGCTCATTGGAGCTGATCTTAAAGTGGAAATCGGAGTTGACGAAGTTATAGAACCGCCGTCCCTCGGAGAGGAGGGCGTCCCACACGCCGCCGGTGACCGAGATCATCTCGTCGGCGCCGGCCCGGAGGTCGTCGGCGGGCAGCTCACAGGAGGGGTCCAGCTGATTGCCGGGCATCCCCTCAAAGCCAAAGACCACGCCGGGGGCGATGTCGTTCATGATGCGCAGCTGCTCGATGGTCACCTCGCCGCTGTCCGCCACGTCGTCGCCGTTGTTGTGGCGGGAGGGGTGGTTGGGCAGAATAAAGCTGTCTGGATAATGTTCGGCCACCCACTCTACGGCGGCGTAGGTATCGTTGACATCGTTCTTGTCGTTTTGACGCTCGCCGTACCGCTCGGCTTCGTCGCCGTAGAAGCGGTCGTCAGAGGTGTCATAGCTGAACAGCCACTCAAAGGCCCGGATACCCTGGATGGGTACCGCTCCGCTCTCGTCCATGAGCCCCACGGTGGCGTGATCCAGGGCCATCATATCCCACTCAAAGCCGGAATAGAGGAGCTTGCCGTCATACTTACCCTGAATCTGGAGCTGTTCGATCTCCCGCTGCTGGGCGCCGATGGCGGACCAGCGGGCGGTCTCGTTGGCGGAGCCGTCAGGGTTGCGGGGGGAGTTGCGCAGATGGTCGGCCAGCATCAGATAGTCAAAGCCGTCGCCGTACTGGAGGTTGTCCACCCCGGCCGCGTCGGGCATGTCGTCCAAATCCTCCCGGAACGCGGCGTTGAGGGCATTTTCCACCGTCATGTAGGGCTCGGAGGCGTCGTTGGACTGGAGGGTGTGGGTGTGATACTCGCCGGTCATCCACTTGCCCTCGGTCTCGGGTTCAGGCTCCTCGTTGGCCATACCGGCAAAGCGGGTGTCAAAGTCGATGCTGATCTCACCCTCATGGCCAGGGCCGGTGAGGAAGTTGACGTCAAAGAAGGTCTTTTCGTCCTCGTCCAGGGAGGCGGCATAGGGCGAATAGACGGAATAATAGATTTTATCGGCGTCCTCGTCAAACTCCAGGTAGCGGAACCAGCCGTTGCCGCCGTTGTAGGAGAATTGCAGATCGGTGAGGATGGAGATGACGTCCTGACCGGCGTCGTTCTGGAGCACCTCCACGCCGGAGCCGTGGCTGTGTCCGCCCACCATCATAAAGACCTGGGGATATTTTTTTACGATGTCCCACAGCTTTTCGCCTTCTCCGCTGAGCTGGATGGCGCTGGGCTGGGTGTCGGAGCAGTTCTGGATGTCATGGCGGGTGACGATGGTGGGGCAGTTGGGATACTGCTGGAGCATGGATTCAAACCACTCCAGCTCGCCGCTGGTGGGATTCCAGCTGGTCTTGCCGCCCTCGCAGGCCAGGGAGAGGATCAGATAGGTATAGCTGCCCGCCTCCACGAACATGGCCCCGCTCCAGGCCTTGGGTGTGAGATAGGAGCTGGTCAGGCTCATATATTCCTTGCTGTCCTGACCGAAGTAGTGCCAGTAGCTGGAACCGTTGCCCGCCCAGTTGTCGTGATTGCCCGGCTGCACCAGGAATTTGACCCCCGCCTCAGGCAGCTGGTAGAAAATATCCTTGGCGTTGTTGTACTGCCGGGCGTCGCCCGCGTCGTCCACCACGTCGCCCAGATGGATTACGCCCTTAATGTTCAGCGCGTCCACGCTGGCGATGAGTTCGTCAATGGCGGCGTCCATCACGTCGGGGCGGTATTCCACCGTGTTCTGGGTGTCGGGGATGAGGACGAAATTATAATTATCCTCGTCGCGGAGGGTATAGGTCTCGTTGCTGCCGAAATCCTCCACATAGTCCTCGGGGTTGGGGACCAGCCACTGGTCCTGTTCCAGGGCCTCGCCGCAGATGCGGATCTCCTGCAAGCCGCCCTGGAGGAACTTGTCCAGCCCCTCCCACCAGGAGGAGCCAACACGGAAGCGCCCATCCTCAGGGTCGGCGTACATCCCCGCCATGTCGTCCGACACATAGTCCCGGAAGGCCTCGCAGCCGTTGACATAGGTGGCGATTTCCTGACCGTCGGACACGATGGCGATGTGATACCACACACCGCCCTCGTCCATGGAGACCGACCAGGCGGCGGAGGACATGGAATGGTCTCCGTCGGCGTTGCCGGTGATGAACTGGATCTCCTTACAGTTGGAGATGGAGGCGTACATGGTGCCCTGTTCACCCTCAGGGTTGCCGCCGCCGGTGCCCTGCCGGCCGATGAGGCTCATCCAGGAGTCCGCCGCGGTCCAGTCCTCGGGGAAGTAGTAGAGGAACTCCATGGTATAGCCGTTTTCAAATTCCTCGCTGTTGATGGACGCGCCGTCCACGGTGATGAAGTCCGCGCCGGTCTTGCCGGCGCTGTCGCCGTTGAAGATGAGGCTGCCGCCCTCGCCGGTCATGCTGTCGTCGGAAAAGGACAGATAATCCGTCCAGGTTCCGCTGCCGTAGGTCTGCATTTGCAGGTCGTTTCCGTTGCCGCTCTGGTCGGGGATGACCAGCGTACCGTCGGCGATGCTGCCGGCGGCATAATCCCGACCGAATTTCCAGTCGGCCGCCGCCTGGGGCTGGGACAGGGTCTCCGCCAGGCGTTGACTCAGATCCTGGGCCGCCGCCGTGGGCACGAGTCCCAATACCAGGGCGCTGGTCAGCGCCGCTGCGGCACATCTCCGGCCCCACGGCCTGCGCCGTACCTCTTTCATATCCTTCCACGCTCCTTTACATTCTGCATGGAGCTTGCCCTGGGCAAGCTCCAAACGCAATCAGTATAGCCCGCCGCCGGCGGCCGGCGCTATCGCGGCAGCGTCAAGTTTCTGTAAAGATTGTGGAGGGGTTCATCACTTCCGGAGAGGGAAAAAGCGCCGCCGGTCAAGGGGAACCGGCAGCGCTTTTATGGTGGCTGGGGTTGGTTCTGGGTCTGTTATTGGGCGTTTTTCCGCGCCTCGGTGACGCCCAGCACGGCGAAGGTCTCCGGGTCCAGCAGGACACCGTAATCTTCCTCGGCCTGGGCCACGGTGATATACTCATTTTTGGCGTCCATGGCCACCTTCTCCGCCGGACGCTTGAGGGGGTCGCCGTAGCCGCCGCCGGTGGCGGTGACCATGCGCACCACGTCGTTTTTGTTCATCACCCGCCGGGCCACGATGCCGGTGGGGGGGCTGACGGTGCCGTCGGCGTCCATGAACTGGAAGTAGTTGATGGAGCCGTCCTTGCCGCCGGCGGCGCCCCAGACGGGCCACTTGTTGCGGCCGAAGGAGGCGGTAAAGGTCTGGTTGTCGTTCATGGAGCGGTAGGTGCGCACCGCGCCGCTGCCGCCCCGGAACTCGCCCGCGCCGGCGCCGTCGGTGTTGAGGCTGTGCTCGTCCACCCGGATGCCGTACCGGGTCTCGGCCATCTCCACGGGGACGTTGTAGGTCTCGCCGTCGCCCACACAGAACTGTCCCACCTGGCCGTCGTGGCCCCGGCAGGCGCCCCAGCCGCCCACGGTAGGCTCAATGATGAGGTAATCGTTGCCGAAGTCCTGGTGCTTGCCCGCCATCAGGACGGTACACACCGAAAGTAGGTGGCCCGCGCCCAGGGACTCGGGGAAGGCGGGGGCCAGGGCCCGCCACACCAGGTCAATGACATAGATCATACTCTCGTAGTAGCAGGAGGTGGCGGCGGGGCGGTTGGCCTGGAGCACGCTGCCCGGCTCACAGATGGTGCGCAAGGGAGCGAACACGCCGTCGTTGACGGCCAGCTCGGGGCCCACCACCGACATAAAGACCACCTTCACCCCCGCATAGGCGGCGGTAGCGCCCGAGTTGACACAGCCGATGACCTGGGGGTCGCTGCCGGTGAAGTCGGCTAAAAATTCGTCGTCGGTGATGGTGACCTTGACCTGCAAATGGACGGGGTTGCCGTGGCCGTCGTCGTCCATATACTCATCCATCTCCCAGGTGCCCTTGGGCATCTCCTTGAGCCGCTTGCGGGCCACCGCCTCGCCCTGGGCGATGAGCCGCTCCATGGAGCCCTTCACCACGTCCACGCCGTACTTGTCGCACAGCTCGCTGACCCGCTTTTCGCCGGTGCGCAGGGAGGAAATCTGCCCCCACATGTCGCCCTGGGAGATCTGGGGATAGCGCATATTGCTGCGCATCAGATCCCATACCGGCTCCACCAGCTGTCCCCGGTCCACCAGCTTGGTGCCGGAGAAGCACATGCCCTCCTGGAACATGTTGGTGGCGTCGGTGGAGAAGGAGCCGGGGGCCATGCCGCCGATGTCGCTCCAGTGGGCCTTGTTGCCGGCAAAGGCGATGAGCTCGTCTTTGTAGAAAATGGGCATGACCATGCCCACGTCGGACATATGGGTGCCGCCCCCCATAAAGGGGTCGTTGATGATGTACACGTCTCCGGGATGGAGGTTTTCCTTGCCGTACTTGTCCACCACGGCGCAGATCATGGGGGAGATCATGCCGATAAAGCCGGTAACGCCGTTGCCCTGGGTGAGGAGACGGCCGTCGGCGTCGGCGATGCCGCTGGCGTAGTCCAGCGTTTCATAGATGATGGGGCTCATGGACGTCTGGGCGAAGGCGTAGAAAATTTCGTTGCTCACCGCGATGAGGGAGTCCTTGACGATGTCCAGCGTCACCGGATTGATTTTCACTTGCTCAGCCATTACTGTACCTCCGTTTCCACGATCAGGTTGCCGTAGCGGTCCACAGAGAGGGTCTGTCCGGGACAGACCACCGTGACGGTGGTGGGCTCCTCCACCACCAGGGGCCCCTGGGCGGTGGCGCCCCAGCCCAGCTTGCTGCGGTCATAGATGGGGGTGTCCAGCCAGCCGTCGCCGGAGAAGAACACCCGGCGGGTTTCCTTCCGCGCCGCGGACAGGTCGCCCGCCTGGGCGGGGATCTCCTGGAGGGCGGGCTTGGTCAGCTGGCCGTAGGCCACCAGATGGAGGTTGACGATCTCGGCCGGGGTATCCGGCAGAGAGAAAGTATAAAAGTGCTCATGGGTCTTGTGGAAGCGGCTGAGGATCTCGGAGCGGTCCTCCTCCTTCCATGGGTAGGCAGGGGCGGAGACCTGGACGGTGTGCTCCTGACCCATGTAGCGCATATCGGCGATGAAGCGGAACATGGTCTGTTCCGGCCCGATGCCCTCGGCGGCAAAGAGGGCGTTGGCCTCCTCCATCTGCTCGCGCCACATGGCGTTGAGGGTGTCCATGGGAGCGTCGGCAAAGGAGAGGATCTTGGTCTGGATGAAGTCATGGCGAATGTCGCTCATCAGCATACCCCAGGCGGAGAACACCGACGCGGCCACGGGAACGATCACCTTGCGGATGTTCAGCTCCTTGGCCAGGGTGGGGCCGTGCATGGGACCGCCGCCGCCGAAGGCCACCATGGCGAAGTCCCGGGGGTCATAGCCCCGGCGCACCGAGATGAGCTTGAGGGCGTTGTTCATGTTGGAATCGGCCACCCGGATGATGCTCTCCGCCGCCTCCTCCGCCCCAATGCCGAAGGCGCTGCCCACCTTTTCCAAAAGGGCGCCGCGGACCTGGTCCAGGGAGACCTCCATGTCAAAGTTTTTGGCCGACAGCCGGCCGGCGATGAGGTTGGCGTCGGTGGTGGTGGGGTCCATACCGCCCTTACCGTAGGCCACGGGGCCGGGCAGAGCGCCGGCGCTCTTGGGGCCCACCTTCAGGGAGCCGCCCTCGTCGATCCAGGCGATGGAGCCGCCGCCGTTGCCGATCTCCACGATGTCCACCACCGGGGCCATGATGGGGTACCCGGCGCTGCGCTCGGTTTTTTCGATGTAGTAGGAGGTGGTGACCTTCACCTCGCCCCGGTCGATGAGGGAGCACTTGGCGGTGGTGCCCCCCACGTCAAAGGCGATGATGTTGGGCTCGCCGATGAGGTTGCCCAGGATGGACGCGCCGAACACGCCGGCCACCGGTCCCGACTCCACCACGTTGATGGGGGTGAGCTTGGCCTGGTCAAAGGTGGTGGTGCCGCCGTTGCTCTGCATGATGTACCGGTTGCCCGAGATGCCGGCGTCGGTAAGCCGCTGGCCCAGACGGTTGATGTAGGAGGAGGCCACCGGCATGACGTAGGCGTTGAGCACGGCGGTGGAGGTGCGCTCATATTCCCGCCACTCCTTGGTGATGTCCACCGAGGGGCACACGTAGACCTCGGGCCACAGTTCCTTGATCTTGGCCACCGTCTGCCGCTCGTGGGCTTCGTTGGCGTAGGAGTTGATATAACAGACGGCGATGGCCTCCACCTGTTCCTTTTTTAAGTATTCCACGGCCTTGACGATGTCCGCCTCGCACAGCGGGGTGATGACGTCGCCCTTGTAGCTCATGCGCTCCGTCACTTCCCGGCGGAGATAGCGGGGGACGAAGGGCTCCGGCTTTTCAAAGACCAGGTTGAACAGGTCGGGGCGGTTGCCGCGGGCCAGCTCCAGAATATCCCGAAAGCCCTTGGTGGTGATGAGGGCGGTTTTGGCGCCCTTCCGCTCGGTCAGGGCGTTGATGATGGTGGTGGTGCCGTGGAAAAAGGCGTCGATGCTGTTGGCGTCCAGCCCGCTTTTTTCCAGCACGTCCATGACGCCCTGGTCGAAGTTGGGCGGCGTGGTATGGGCTTTTTCCAGAATGAGATCGCCCGTTTCGGTAATGGCAACCAGATCGGTAAAAGTCCCGCCGATATCAGTGGCAACTTTCATAAACATGACCTCCCCGCTGTTTGTTTGCCGCGCCGCGCTGCGGCGGCGCGCAGTTTACCAGACCATCCTAACATAGCCGCGGCAAAGTGTCAATGTGATAAAGTGAAAAAGCGAAGGGGGAGGGAACGGTGGATTTTCTCAAAATACCGTGCTATAATGGGGAAAAATTGTAGGAAAGGCCGGTGTGGATATGAAAGAGAACCGCGTCAAGGCAGTGCTGGACAATCTGGAGGAGATGGGGCTTTCCCAGATGCTGATTACCGATCCCCTGTCCATTTTTTATCTGACGGGCCGGATGATCCAGCCCCTGGAGCGCTTTTATGGGCTGTATCTGAGCCGGACGGGGCGGCATAAAATCTTCATCAACCAGCTGGAGACCGTGCCGGAGGACCTGGGGGTGGAAAAGGTCCGCTTTTTCGATACCGACCCCTATCTGGACCTGGTGGCGGCGGCGGTGGACAGCAAGGAGCCGCTGGGGGTGGACAAGAACATGGCGGCCCGGTTTTTGCTGCCCCTGCTGCACGACAAGGCGGCGCCGGATTTTGTCAACGCCTCGCTGGCCCTGGACCGGGCCCGGGCGGTGAAGGACCCCCAGGAGCAGGTGCTGATGCGCCGCGCCTCCCAAATCAACGACCAGGCGCTGGACGCCCTGAAAGCACATATCCATGCCGGCGTGCGGGAGATCGAGCTGGCCGAGCGGCTCAAGCAGATCTATCGGGAACTGGGGGCCGACGGGGTGAGCTTCCCGCCGCTGGTGGCCTTTGGAGCCAACGCGGCCAGCGGCCACCACTGGCCCGATGAAACCGCCCTCAAGTCCGGGGACTGCGTGCTGCTGGACGTGGGCTGTACCTATGAGGGCTACTGCTCCGACATGACCCGGACCTATTTCTATGAGAGTGTCACCCCCCGGCAGCGGGCGGTCTATGACATTGTGCGCCGGGCCAATGAGGAGGCGGAAGCGGCGGTGCGTCCCGGCGTGCCCCTGAAGGAGCTGGACGACATCGCCAGAACCATCATCACCCAGGCGGGCTTCGGCCCCAACTTCACCCACCGGCTGGGCCATTTCATCGGTCTGGAGGACCACGACTTCGGCGACGTGTCCGCCGCGGCCACCGAGGCCGCGGTTCCGGGCAACGTCTTTTCCGTCGAGCCGGGCATCTACCTGGACGGAGCCTTCGGCGTGCGCATCGAGGACCTGGTCCTGGTGACGGAGGAAGGGTGCGAGGTGCTCAATCGCCTGCCCAAGGAGCTGGAGGTCATCGGCTGAGAAGGAGGGAGCGTTTATGCCCAATCCCATGGCGACCATTCATCTGTCCACCGGCGCGGTCCTTGTGCTGGAGCTTTATCCGGACATCGCACCCAACGCGGTGACCAGCTTTCTCTATCTGGCCCGCAAGGGAGTCTTTGACGGACACGCCATCGAGCGGATCGTACCGGGGTGGGTGGTGGATATGAGCTATCACGCTTTTCATGACCCGGCGGCCTGCTATTTTATCCCCAACGACGTGAAAAGCGGGCGGTATCTGGAGGCGGTATTCGGCACGGTGGGCATGGGAGGTTACGGTCCGCCGGACATTGCCGGGGGCGAGTTTTTCTTTCCCCTGGCCGACTGCCCGGCGATTACGGGGAAATACCCCATTTTCGGCAAGGTGACCGCCGGACGGGAGGTCCTGCGGACGCTGGAGGGAGTGGAGACCCGCCCGGTGTCCTATCCCGGCCTGCCTGACGTACAGATCAACACCCCCGTGGAGCCGGTGGTGATCCGGCGGGTGACGGTGGACACCTTTGGGACGGAATACGGGGAACCGGTCCGGCTCAGCGGAGTGAAAAAGCCCCATTTCTGGCCGGCCATCCAGAGCGGGCAGCCATAGGAGACCGGCCTGCTAAGCATTACGGATGATGCGCGCCCCGGATGACGGTGTATTTTTGTGACATCTCTCCTATTACACGGACAAAAAAATTTCTGCTATAATAGAGCCATAATTGCATGGGCAGTAACCCGGAGTGTGAAAACACTGACTTCAGGTTACTGCCCTCTTTTTTTCAGGAGGTCAATTCATGGAGCAAACATCCAACCGCTATTTGGCACAGGCGCCCATTGTGCCGCTGATGCTGAAGTTTGCCGTACCCTGTACCCTCTCCCTTCTGGTCTCATCCCTGTATAATATTGTGGATCAGATTTTTATTGGCTGGGGCGTGGGCTATCTGGGCAACGGCGCCACCAATGTCGTCTTTCCCATCACCGTCATTGCGTTGGCGGCGGCGCTGATGATCGGGGACGGCTGTGCCGCCTTCCTCAGCATCTGTCAGGGGAAAAAGGACACGGAGACCGCCCACCGCAGTGTGGGCAACGCCATTCTGATGCTGCTTTTGTGCAGCGTGGTACTGGTGGCGCTCTTTGCCCTGTTCCGCGATCCCATCCTGGCCGCCTTCGGCGCCACCGAAAATAACCTGCCCTATGCCATTGACTATTTCAGCGTTATCATCATCGGTATCCCCTTTTACATCTTTACCAACGGTCTCAACTCCATCATCCGGGCGGACGGAAGCCCTAAATTTGCCATGATATCCACCCTGGTGGGCTGTGTGATGAACGTCATCCTGGACCCCATCGCCATTTTCCTGCTGGACTGGGGCGTCACCGGCGCGGCGCTGGCCACCATTGCCGGACAGATCGTCTCCGCGATCCTGGGCATCGTCTATCTCTTCCGGACCCGCTCCTTCCGCCTGCGGAAGGAGAGCTTTCGTCCCCGGTGGAGCCTGCTGACCAAGATCCTGCCGCTGGGGGTCAGCAGCCTGCTGACCCAAGTGTCCATCGTGATTATCATGGGTATGATGAATACCACGCTGGTCAAGTACGGCGCCCTCTCCAAGTACGGCGCGGACATCCCAATGACGGTAATGGGCATCGTAATGAAGGTCTTTCAGATCATCATTGCCTTTGTGGTGGGCATTGCCGCCGGCTGTCAGCCCATTGTAGGCTATAACTACGGCGCCGGCAACGGACGGAGAGTACGGCAGATCTTCAAAACCATGATGCTGGCGGAGGCAGTTGTGGGCGTGGTGGCACCATCGCCTTTCAGGTATTTCCGGTGCAGATCATTTCCATCTTTGGCAGCGAGAGCGACCTCTACAATGAGTTTGCCACCTATGCCTTCCGCATATATCTTTTTACCATTTTGCTCTGCTGCATCCACAAGGCGGTGAGTATCTTCCTGCAATCGCTGGGCAAGCCGGTGCAGGCCATGACCCTCTCCCTCCTGCGGGACTTTATCCTGTGCGTCCCCATGATTCTGGCTTTCCCCCTCCTGGTGGAGCCGGGGGTTATGGGTCCTCTGTACTCCGCCCCCATCGCCGATGTCATCACACTTCTGGTGGCCGGGGTTATGATGGCCGGCATTTTGAAAAAGCTCACCCGGATGGAAGAAAGGAGTAAGGCATGAATCAGACGATTATCACCATTGGCCGGCAATTCGGCTCCGGCGGCCGGGAAATCGGCAAACGTCTGGCCAAAAAGCTGGACATTCCCTACTATGACAAGGAGCTGCTGGCCAAGGCGGCCAAGGACAGCGGCCTGTGTACCGACTATCTGGAGGAGCGGGACGAGCGCTCCACCAACAGCCTGCTGTATTCCTTTGTAATGGGTACCCGCTGTAATGGGTACCCGCAACCTGACCGGTCAGCCCTCTCTGGAGGAGCTGGTCTGGAAGGCTCAGCGGGACGCGGTGGAGTCGGCGGCCCGTCAGGGAGGATGCGTGATCGTGGGCCGCTGCGCCGATGTGATTTTGAAGGCATATCCCAATTTGCTTCGGGTCTTTCTCCTGGCGGATGAGGATCAGCGGATTGCCCATGTCAGCCAGCGGGATGGAATTACCCCCCAGGAGGCTGCGGCAAAGATTCGTTGGGTGGAGCGGAGCCGCGCCGCCCATTACCACAGCGTCACCGACCAGAAGTGGGGACAGGCAAAAAACTACGACCTGTGTCTCAATGTTTCCCGGCTGGGTAAGGCCCACACGTTAGAACTGATCCTGAAGGCCGCCGAGGCGGTCTGACCGGCAAAAGAAAGGACCGCCCACCCGCAGCCTCTGGGCGCGATAAGAAACAGACACGACAGAATGCGGTATCGCACTCTTGCCGTGTCTGTTTGCTCTTTTGCAGTTATATGAGGGGAAGATCAGGTTGTCTCGCTGCGTCCCAGCAGAATCTTTTCCGCCGTGATGGGCAGGGAGCGGACGCGTACGCCGGCGGCGTTGTATATCGCCTGCGCAATGGCAGGGGAGGGGGTGTTGATGACCACCTCGCCGATGGACTTTGCCCCAAAGGGGCCGTTGGGCTCGTAACTCTCCTCAAAGGCCACCCGGAGCTGAGGCAGATCGGTGCGGCAGGGGATTTTATACTGCATGAAGGAGCTGTTCACCATCTGGCCGCGGCTGTCGTACTGGACATCCTCATAGAGGGCCATGCCGATGCCTTGGGCGATGCCGCCCTCGGTCTGCACCCGGGCCAGGTTTTTGTTGACCACCGTGCCGCAGTCCACCACGCCCACATAGTCGGTGACCTTGGCCTCGCCGGTCTCCAGATCCACCTCCACCTCGGCAAAGCCGGCCATCAGCGGCGGGGGAGAGGTGGGGGAGCAGTTGCTGGCGGTGGCGGTGAGCCACTGGGTCCCCTCGCCCACCACCAGCGCCTCGGCCAGGCTGTTGAGGGAGAAGGACTTTTCGGGATCGGTCCGGTCATAGACCATGTCGCCGTCGAACTCCGCCCGCTCCGGATGGATGCCCAGACGGCGGGCCCCCTCGGCGGTGATCTTTTCCACCAGCTCGGTGCAGGCCATCACCACCGCCTTGCCGGTGACATAGGTGGTGCTGGAGGCATAGGAGCCGGTGTCAAAGGGGGAGTGGTCGGTATCCACCGCCGCCACGGTGATGCGCTCCATGGGACAGCCCAGCACCTCCGCCGCGATTTGCGCCAGGATGGTGTCGCAGCCGGTGCCCATGTCGGTGGCGCCGATCATGAGCGTATAATGTCCGGCGTCGTTGAGCTTGATGGTGACGGTGGCGGTGTCAATGGCCGAAATGCCGGAGCCCTGCATGGTAATGGCCATCCCCACGCCCCGCACGTGACGCTCATCCACCCGGACGGCGGGATATTTTTTATCCCAGCCGATCATCTTCATCCCCCTGCGGATGCACTGGGGCAGGCGGGAGCTGGAGAGGGGCTCGTTATAGTAGGCGGGCATGTTGTCCCCCTCCTGGGGGATGTTGTGGAGGCGCAGCTGGGCCGGGTCCATCGCCAGCTCCACCGCCAGCTCGTTGATGATAGACTCCATGGCAAAGCAGCCCTGAGTCGCGCCATAGCCGCGGTAGGCGCCGGCGGCCATGGTATTGGTGTATACCACGTCGTAGGAGAAGCGGAAGGCGGCATTTTTGGCATAGAGCGGGATGCTCTTGTGGCCCACAAGGCCCACGGTGGTGGAGGCGTGCTCGCCGTAGGCGCCGGCATTGGAGAGGGCGTGCATATCCACCGCCTTGATGGTGCCGTCCTGCATGGCGCCCACCCGGACCCGGACCCGCATCTGGTGGTGGCTGTTGGAGCCCTGAAAGGCTTCCTTCCGGGTAAAGACGATCTTGGCGGGCCGTCCGGTCCGCTGGGTGACCAGGGCGGGGAAAAGCTCGCTTACCAGGGTCTGCTTGGCCCCGAAACCGCCGCCGATGCGGGGCTTCAACACCCGCACCGCGCTCTGGGGAAGGCCCAGGGCGTGGGAGATGATCCGCCGGCAGTGGAAGGGCACCTGGGTGGAGGAGACCACGTTCAGCCGTCCGGTCTGGTCCAGGTAGGTATAGGTATGGAAGGTCTCCATCATGGCCTGGGCGTTGGCCTGGGTGTAGTAGGTCCGGTCCAGTACCACGTCGCACTGGGCCAGAGCCGCTTCCACGTCTCCCTCGCCCTCGCAGCCGCTGGCCACCAGGTTGCGCTTCGGGTCGCCGCCGATGGGAAAGTTATTGTGATAATCCGCTTCCCCGTGGATCACGGTGGGATTGTCCAGCGCCTGTTCAAAATCCAGCACCGGGTCCAGCACCTCATATTTGACCTGGATCATGCCCAGCGCCTTGTTTACGGCGGCCTCGTCCCGTCCGGCCACGATGGCCACCGGGTCGCCCACATAGCGCACCACCTGGTCCAGGATGTAGCGGTCGTAGGGGCTGGGCTCCGGGTAGGACTGTCCGGCCAGGGTATAGCGGATGCGGGGCACATCCTCCCAGGTGAGGACGCAGGCAATGCCGGCCACCCGGGCGGCCCGTTCGGTGCGGATGGATTTGATGCGGGCGAAGGCGTGGGGGCTGCGCAGGACCTTGACGATCAGGCAGTCCTTGGGGGCCAGGTCGTCGGTGTAGACCCCCTGTCCGGTGACGAGAGAGAGACCGTCGGTTTTGGGAATGGCTTCATTCACCCATTTCATGCCTGTTCCCCTCCCTTCTGCTCCTTGCGGTGCTGCAGCCAGGCCCGGATAGCCCGCATCTGACCGGTATAGCCGCTGCACCGGCACAGATTACCGGACAAATACCGAAGAATCTCCTCCTCCGTGGGGTCCTCCAGTTCCTGTTCCATGGCCAGCACCGTCATGATAAACCCGGGGCTGCAATAGCCGCACTGCTCCGCGCCCTGAGCCACCAGAAAGCGACCGAACTCCTCCGCCTGGGGGCGAAGGCCCTCCAGGGTGGTCACGGACTTTCCGTCGGCCCGCACTGCCGGATAGGAGCAGGACAGCACCGGCTTGCCCTCTACCCAAACGGTGCAAAGGCCGCAGTTGGAGGTATCGCACCCCCGTTTGACGCTGTGAAAACCATATTTGCGCAAAAAGTCCAGCAGCATCATATCATTGGGGACGTGCTTGTTGAACAGCTCCCCATTCACGGTAATCTTGATTTTCACTGGCCGTTTCCCCCTTCCATGCAGGTCTCCGCCGCCCGGCGCACCAGCACCCGGGCCAGCTCCTGACGGTAAGCCGCGCTGCCCCGGAGGTTGGAGCCGAAGGTCAGCTCCGCCGCCGCCGCGTCGCCGGCAGCGGCAGCGCCCTGTCCCGCTTCCAGCGCGCGCTCCGCCGCCTGGGACCGGCAGGCCATGGCGGGACGGGCCCCCACCGATACCGTCCAGGCGTCGCCCCTGCGGCTCACCGCCGCCGCCAGCAGAGGAAAGTCGGTGCTGGAACGGCGCATACTCTCATAGGCCGCCGTCCGTCCGTCGTCGGGGATGCGGACCTTGACCAAAATGTCGTCGCACCGGATGGGCAGGGCCATAAAATCGGCCAGGGGCAGTTCGCCGGCGTGGTGGAGGACCACCGTGGCCTCCAGGGCCAGCAGGGCGCAGGTCACATCGGAAAAGCCGAAGCGGGAGAACACCGACCCGCCCACCGTAGCGCAGTTGCGAAATTGCACGCCCACGATGGAGGATACGCTTTTGCCCAAAATGCCGCCGAACCGGCGTTTCAGAATGGGGTCCGTCTCCAGACGGCGGAGAGACACGTTGGCCCCGATCTCCACCCAGCCGTCCGCCGCCCGGATCTCGTCCAGGCCCAGCCGGGTCAGGTCGATGGCGGTCTGGATGCGCCGGCTGCCCATTTTCAGCCAGCAGCAGCCACCAAGAATCAGGTTATTTCGCGGCGATTTGGTCAGAAGCTCATAGGCTTCCTCCAGCGACTGGGGAAACACATAGCTTTTGATGGTATACAAATCCGATCCCTCATCTTTCATGCCCCGTATGCAGGGCGCGTTCTGGTTCGATTATCATTATAAAGGAAGCCTGTCCTTTTGTATAGTATGGTGCCGTATTTTCGGCAAAACAGCCAGAAAAGCGCGATTCGGCGCATGATTTTGGAGCTCTGATACAAGGCCCGGCTCAGACGGGCTCTTTTTCTGCAGGAAAATGCGATGACGGCTGTACGGAAAAATTGCACGCAAACGTGCAATTTTGGAGGGCGGGAATGATGTCGATAGAAGGGCGGCCGGCAGAGCGCCGGGTTCGCCCGCCGTCCCGGGCAGAAAACATCCTGTATCCCGCGGATGGTTAACACAAACATAAGGGAGGAGAAGCCATGATCCGATTTGGAGAAAACTGGACCATCCACATCCCGCCCGGGGAGACCATGCTTGCCCGGCAGTACGACAACAAGACCAGACGCATCCTTGTGACCGGCGTGCCGGAGGGGTGGGACTGGACGCTGCTGGTGGAGACGTCGGGCAAGCTGGACCTCATTGACTTGGCGCCCATGGAGGGGGGTGTGGGGGTGGTCCTGACGGCACAGATGCTGGCTCTGTCCGGCATTTACACCCTTCAGCTCCGGGGCGCCCAGGGGGAGCTGGTGCGCCACACCAATGTCATCCAGACGCTCATCCCCGCCAGCCTGTCCGGGACGGATACCTGGCCCGCAGTGCCCACCGCCGTGGAGCAGGCCCTGGAGCAGCTGGAGGCCCTCAACCAGCATCCGCCCTATCCGGGGGATAACGGGTACTGGATGGTGTGGGACCTGGACAGCGGCGCTTATGTGGAGTCCCAACTGCCCCTGCCCGCGGTGGCGGAGGGGCCCCAGGGTCCGCCCGGGCCCCAGGGAGAGCAGGGGGAACCGGGCCCTCAGGGGGAGAAGGGAGAAAAAGGCGACCAGGGAGAACCGGGGCCTCAGGGCCCCAAGGGGGACACCGGCGACACCGGTCCACAAGGGCCCCAGGGAGAAACCGGCCCTGTTGGCCCGGAAGGTCCCGCAGGACCCCAAGGACCTGCCGGAGAAGGCGTGCCGTCCACAAACGGCGTGCCCGACAACTACGTCCTCACCCCGGCGGGATGGGCGGAGCCCGCGGGCGGATTTTCGGCGACCGTAGAAACGGTAGCATCAGAGGCGCAGAATACCTGGACCATACCTGTGGGCAAAAAATATATCATCCTACCTGTGGGTGGCAACGCAAACATCGACACTACGAACAGAGCCGGAAGCAGTGTGCTTGTATATGAGGGCATCGGGGTTACGGTCATCAACTATGGCGGAATTTATGTCGTTTCCTATGCCCGCAATACGTCCGATCATCTCCTGTCGGAGATGTTCGTTCAGTCCGATACCTGCTCCGTTACGCTGTACAGGACCTCGGAGAGCACCGGAGCGTATAAGGTGGTGAAAACAAATGCCTAATATTTGGGTTGACGGCGTAATCCGGGAGATGACCGAGGCGGAAATCAAGGCATGGGAAAACGCGCTGGCGGTGGAGGAGACGCCCACCGAAGCGGAGCGCATCCGGCGCCTGGAGGAGACCAAGGCGGAGCAGGCCGACGTGGACGAGCTCCACGAGGCCC
>NZ_JACLZC010000061.1 GCF_016901735.1 Pseudoflavonifractor phocaeensis
GGGGCGTCCTGGATGTCGGGGGCGGTATCCAGCACGGCCTGATAGCGGCGGAAGCCGGAAAAGCCCTTCTGGAGGGTCTCGGTCAGTTCCACCAGCACCTGGATGGGGCTGATGAAGATGCCGATGTAGAGGGCGTACATGGCCAGGTCCGCCACCTCCATCTGGCCGTTGGCGATGAGGATGCCGCCGCCCACCAGGGTCACCAGATACATGAGCCCCTGAAAGAAGGTGTTGGAGGAGGCAAAGGTGCCCATGCAGCGGTAATTCTCGTTTTTGGAGCGGAGGAAGGCCTCGTTGCTGCCCTGGAATTTCCGGCGCTCAATGTCCTCGTTGGCGAAGGACTGGACCACCCGGATGCCGGCCAGGGTATCCTGCAAGCTGGCGTTGACGTCGCCGATTTTTTTGCGGTTTTCCAAAAAGGTAGCCTGCATCCGTCCGTTCTGGAAGAAGGAGCAGAAGAACATGACCACCACCACCGCCGCCAGCAGGAGGGCCAGCTTCCAGTTGATGAGGAAGAGGAAAACGAAGGAGCCCACGATTTTCACCAGGGAGATAAAGAGGTTTTCCGGTCCGTGGTGGGCCATCTCGGAGATATCGAAGAGGTCGGAGACCAGCTTGCTCATCATCTGGCCGGAGTTGTTGGCGTCGTAGTAGGAGAAGGAAAGGGTCTCGTAGTGGTCAAAGAGCCGCTGTCTCATGTCCCGCTCCATGTTGGCTCCCATCATGTGGCCCTGATAGCTGACGTAATATTTGCACAGGGCCTGGAGGACGTAGGCGGCCAGCAGCGCAAGGCCGATGGGGAGCAGGCCGGACAGAATGGTCTCAGGGGCGCCGGTAAAGAGGCCGTTGGTGGCCCAGCGGAGGATCTGGGGATAGGCCAGGTCCACCAGGCTGATGAGGGCGGCGCATAGAAGGTCCAGGAAAAAGACCCCCTTGTAGGGCCGGTAATAGCGGATAAACTGTCTGAGCGTGTCCATTTGGATTCCTCTCTTTTCATTTGGCATACGGATTTTATTATACACACGCCCGGACGGAAAGGGAAGCCCCACTTTACGGGGGACACAAGAAAGAGTGGACAAACGGAGCGGTTGACGGTACAATAAAAAGACGGACCTTTGGTCCGAATGCTGGAAAAAAGGAGGCGCCTTTTATGACGAAGGTCCTCTATCTGCTCAACTATGCCGGCAAAGCCGGGACGGAGCGATATGTGGAGACGCTGGTGCGCTATCTGGGCGGCAGCCGGGTAGAGCCCTATTTTGCCTACAATGAAGGCGGTTTATTGGTGGAGCGGCTGGAGGCGCTGGGGGTGCCCTGCCGGCAGGTGACCATGCGCCGCCGGTTTGACCGGAAAGCGGCCAAGGCGCTGGCCGCGCTGTGCGCCGAGTGGGACATCGATCTCATCCACTGTCATTATCTGCGGGAGCACTATACGGCTCTGCTGGCCAAGCGGTACCGTCCCGGCCTGCGGGTGGTGTATACCAATCATTTCGTCCAGGCCAATGACCTGGTGACCCGCGTAACCAACCGCTGGATGGACCGCAGGCAGGACCAGATGATCGCGGTATGCAACAAGGGCAAGGAGCAGCTCATTGCCAACGGCTGGAGCGGCGACCGCATCCAGGTGGTGTTCAACGCGGTGGACCCGGCGGCGTGGGCGGGGGACCGGTCGGAATCCACCCTGCGGCAGGAGCTGAATCTGCCGGAGGACCGGTTCGTCATGCTCTGTGCCTCCCGGTTTGCCGACGATAAGGGACATGCCTACCTCATCGACTCGGTCAAGCTTCTGAAGGAGCGGACCCAAAAGCCCTTTACCTTGGTGCTGGCGGGAGACGGTCCTCTGCTGGAGCCCGCCAAGGCGCAGGTGAAGGAATTGGGTCTGGAGGATGTGGTAAAATTCATCGGCTTCCGCAAGGACATCAAGAACCTCTATAAAGGGTCCGACCTGTACGTCAATTCCTCCCGGCATGAGGCGCTGTCCTTCCTCATCATTGAGGCCATGGCGGCGGGTCTGCCGGTGATCGCCACCGACATGGGGGGCAATCCGGACATTGTCAACGACCGGGCGGGCTGCGGTCTGCTGGTACGATACAATGACCCGGACTCCATGGCCACCGCCATGCAGAAGCTGCTGGAGGACAAGGACCTGCTGGAGCGCTGTCGGGCGGGCGCCGCCAAGACGGTGGCGGAAAAATTTGAGATCCACCAGTGGGCGGAGGCCACCTGGGCGGTCTATGAAAAAGCCCTGTCCGGCCGGTGAGCCGGGGGGAGACACGGAAGGAGAACGCAATGATCGAAAACAGTATACTGCTTGGCTGGCTGGCCAGGCTTTGGGCGGTGCTGACGGGCGCGTGGACGGAGAGCGGTTTGGGCAGAGCCTGCCGCCGGTGCGAGAGCGCCGCGGCCCGCTGGTCAGAGGGGAGCGTTTTGTGGCAGTTTGTCTGGCGGGACGGCGTTTTGCCGCGGGTATGGCCGGAGAGCCTCGCATGCCGGCTTTTTAGCGGAATTTTGAACATCCCCTGCGCCATTGCCAAATGGATCTATCGAGTTGGGAAGGGGATATGGGACGGAAGCCTGGCCTTCCGGTTTGTCTCTGCGCTGGGGGGCGCCAGCTTCGTTTTTTTGGGCCTTTTGATGCTGGTGATGCTGGTGGTGCCCCACGACTACTGGAACAACGCCTACGGCCTGGTGGGTGCGGTAGGGGTCACGGCCCTTTTTATTGTAGGCTCCGCGGCCCGGCCCCGTCACCGTCTGGAGGCGGAACGGCTGGGGCCGTACATGCTTTTTTATCTCATTTTGCTGTTCTACGCGCTGGTGGGCTCCCTGTCCACCAGTCTGTCCATGCGGTACTTCCTGTTTCATGTGACCAGCTTTTTGCTGGTGCTGCTGGTGGTGAGCTCGGTACAGAAGTATGAGCAGCTGCGGCTGATGGTGGCGCTGGTGATCGCGGGTCTGGTGGTGGCCAGTCTGTACGGCTGCTATCAGAGCTATGTGGGCGTGGAGATCGTGGCCTCCCAGCAGGACATGACGGTCAACGAGGGGATGCCCGGCCGCATCTATTCCTTCTTTGATAACCCCAACAACTTTGCCGAGATCCTGGCCATGCTCATCCCGCTGGACATTGCCCTCTTCCTGGGCGCGAAAACGTGGCGTGGCCGGTTCTGGTCCTTGGCGGCGCTGGTGCCCTGTCTGGTCTCCATCGGGGCGACCTATGGCCGTTCCAGTTGGATCGGTCTGACGCTGGCGGTGCTGGTGCTGGTGGCGCTGGAGAACTGGCGGTTCATTCCTGTGGCGCTGGTACTGGGCCTGTGCGCCGTGCCCTTCCTGCCCCAGACCATTTATAACCGCATTCTCACCATCGGCAACATGGAGGACAGCTCCACCCAGTATCGTTTTTCCATCTACGAGGCCACCGGCAATCTGATGAGGGATTACTGGTATCGGGGGGTTGGCCTGGACCCCCAGGTGATGCAGCGGGTATTCCAGACCTATCCCACCATGTTTGACGGCAGCTATCCTATCCACACCCACAACAATTACCTTCAGATGTGGGGCGAGACGGGCATTCTGGGTCTGATCGCCTATGTGGCGGTGCTGCTCCACGGGCTCAAGACCGGTGTCAAGCAGTTTTATAAGACCATGGACAAGCGGGTACGCCACATGCTGGCGGCGTCTATCGGCGCGCTGTGCGGCATCATGGTCATCAGCGTGGCGGAATACACCTGGTTTTACCCCCGGAATATGTTTGTATACTGGTTCCTGTTCGGGGTAATTTTCGCCTGTATCAAGCTGGGCCGCAGCGAACAGCAGGCCCGGTAAGGGAAAAAGAGAAGCTCCTACTACACAAAAGAAAGTTTTTGTGGAGTAGGAGCTTTTTTGTAGGGGCGGCCTTTATGGCCGCCCGCAGTATCTATGCAAAGCTGGGCGGGCGACCACGAGGGTCGCCCCTACAGGGTGGCAAAAGAAAATTGGACCGTTTTTTATTTTTCCTCCAGCAGCTTGCTGAGCTCGGCCATAAAGGTGCCGATGTCCTTGAACTGGCGGTAGACCGAGGCGAAGCGGACATAAGCCACCTCATCCACCTGGCGCAGCCGTTCCATGACCAGTTCGCCGATGCGGGTGGAGGGGACCTCCCGGTCCATTTCATTTTGGAGGATCTGCTCAATCTCGTTGGCGATGGCCTCCAGGGTCTGGAAGGAGACGGGGCGTTTTTCACAGGCCCGGATCATGCCGTTGAGGAGCTTGGATTTATCGAAGGATTGGCGGCTGCCGTCCCGCTTGATGACCACCAGTGGAAGGCACTCCACGGTTTCATAGGTGGTAAAACGTTTATGGCACACCAGGCATTCCCGGCGGCGGCGGATGCTGTTGCCCTCGTCGGAGGGACGGGAGTCCACCACCTTGCTCTCGGGATTGGCGCAATAGGGGCATCTCATGGGGCTCATCTCCTTGTAGCTCACAACCGTGGGTGTTTTGGAATATGACAACATTATAACACAGGAAAAAGAATTTGTGTATGGCATTGTGCGGGGCGGTATAGCGGGCGGGGAAAGGGGGCATACTGGAGGCGAAAGGCAGGTGAGACACATGCAAGGCAACAGCCAGGACCTTTATAAAGGCGGGGTAAGCAAGGCCAAGGCCTGCGGCGGCCAGAACAAAAAGCAGCAGGAGGGCGCCCAGAACAAAAAGCAGGGCAGCGGGGCGCAGAACAAGGCCAACCCGGAGCGCAGCTACTAAGCGAAAAGGGGACCTGTCCGGCAAATACGGCCCGGTGCGTTGGCCGTGCAGGCCGGGCAGGTCTCTTTTTTTATAAAACGCGCTTGACAAGGAGCACGCGGGGTGCTATACTATCAAAGCACAATAAAGCAGAACGGTACCCCCGTCCTCACCTCCAGCGCATGAGTAAAGAGGTCAACATGGCATTCAGCGCGTTTTCACGCTCCCAACCGGGAGGAAGAACGCGGCGGGTTTTGTTGCGCGGGTACCGGAAGGTAGCCGCTTTTTTCATGTGTGTCAAAGAGAATGGGAGGTGCTGTCGTATCAGCAACAAGGGTCATCAAATCAACGAGGAGATCCGTGACAGGGAAGTCCGTCTGGTCTCCGCCACCGGCGAGCAGCTGGGCATCATGTCCGCCCGGGAAGCGCTGGAGAAGGCCATGGAGGCCGATCTGGACCTGGTAAAGATCTCGCCCACCGCCAATCCCCCCGTGTGCAAGCTCATGGACTATGGCAAGTACAAGTTCGAGCAGACCAAGCGGGAGAAGGAAGCGAAGAAGAACCAGCGGGTCGTGGAGATCAAAGAGGTCCGTATGTCCCCCAGCATCGACGTCAACGACTTCAACGTCAAGCTCCGCAACGCCCAGAAGTTCCTGAGCGAGGGCAACCGGGTAAAGGTCACCGTGCGCTTCCGCGGCCGCGAGATGGCGCATACGGATATCGGCAAGAATCTGCTGGTCCGGTTTGCCGCCGAGTGCAGCGAGGTCGCCACGTTGGATAAGGAGCCCAAGCTGGACGGACGGCATATGTCCATCTTCCTCTCCCCGAAGATCGCCAAGGAAACCAAGAAGTAAGGCACATTACACAGTAAAGGAGAACACCACCATGCCTAAGCTGAAAACTCACAGCGGCGCGAAGAAGAGATTCAACCTGACCAAGACCGGCAAGGTCAAGCGCGCCCATGCGTTCAAGTCCCACCTGCTCAACGGCCACGGCAAGACCACCAAGCGGAAGAGAGGCCTCCGCGCCGGCGCTTACGCGGACAAGACCAACGAGTTCGCCATCAAGCGCATGATCCCCTACAAATAAGAATTTTACTCACAGATATAGGAGGCTAATCAACAATGGCTAGAGTCAAAGGCGCGATGATGACGCGCAAGAGAAGAAATAAAGTCCTCAAGCTGGCCAAGGGCTACTGGGGCGCCAAGAGCAAGCACTTCAAGATGGCCAAAGAGCAGGTCATGAAGTCCCTGACCTACGCTTACGCCGGCCGCCGCATGAAGAAGCGCGACTTCCGTCAGCTGTGGATCGCCCGCATCTCCGCCGGCTGCAAGCAGAACGGCATGAACTACTCCACCTTCATGAACGGTCTGAAGAAGGCCGGCGTGGAGATCAACCGTAAGATGCTCTCTGAGATGGCGATCAACGACAAGGCCGCCTTCACCGCCCTGACCGAGCTGGCCAAGAGCAAGCTGGCCTGAGTTTTTCCAGCGACATAACCAAAAATCCTCCGTTTCCCTTTTGAGGAAACGGAGGATTTTTGTATTGTAGCGCCATATTATATCGTAGGAAAATTAATGAATTTCTACTTCTGCCATAGCAAAATCATTATGTCCAGTCAATTCAATTTTCATCTGAAGCGCTTTGTGAAGAGGAACACTTACTTCCTGAGGAAGATCTTCAGGATATACATCTAAAGAAAACGACAATTCCCCATCCAAATAAATATTAAGAGTTGATTCTGTCATACCACGACCATCAATATGGCCAATTACAAAATCAAGGGTGCTATACTGGCCGTTTAAATTATACATTGCCCAGCCAGAACCATAGTCCCATCCAAGTCTCATAACATTGGCATATTTTTTACCTGCCATCGAAACGGTAACCGGAGTATAATACTTGGATGTCTGATACGGAGGACAAACGGTATTGAGATACTGCTTCATACCAGGAGCCTCACCAATATAGACCCGCTGATTTTCTCCGTCCCAGTTGACCGCCTTGCCCAGGCTCTGGCTGACGGCGCGGAGGGGAACATAGGTGGTACCGTTGTAGACGAAAGTCTCCACGGGCTTTCCGTTGGCGTCGGTAGGGTTCAGTTCCACACCGTCCACATAGATTTCAGCGCCGGTGAGGACCTGAATGGTCTTGCTGGTCATGGCAGCACCCGCAGGGATAAGCAGGCCCAGAACCAGGGCAGTAGTGATCGCACCCGCGCCGAAATCGCGGATACGATGCAGGTTGGGAAGTTTCATGCAAGCTCCTCCTTATAAAAAGTTTAAATCAATCATACCACTGCATAAAATTGAATGCAATAGACCGACGATCTATGACAAGAGATTTGCAGGCTTTTCAGAAAATACCATCATACACTCCCTGTGGAGCCTGCCGCCCACGTCGGGCTAATACAGAGACGGAAAAGGACCTCCGGCGTTCCGGAGGCCCTTTTAGACGGGGTGCGAAGGTGCGTCGCTCCACCCGGCGGCGCCCGGGGGACCGGCTCTTGTCCCCCGGGTGGCACGGGCGGAAAACAAAACGCCGTGCAGGGAAGGAACCCTACACAGCGCCGGGAGCTGTGCTCCGCTCTGCACCAGCGCACGACAAAAAACGGGAAGAAGCGCCCCCTTGTAAAAGGGGGGAAAATCCCGTATAATGGACGTGCGGCGCGGCATAAAGCCGCAGTGTAGGTGGTGTCGTCACCTGCGCAGGCGCGTCGGGGGGTAGGAGCCCCGGCGTGCTGCCGCATTTTGTTTTCCCAAAAATATGATACCACACGTTTTTTCAGATTGCAACCGGGTAGCTTTAATATGTCATGGCGTTTGCAGAGAAGCGTCTTTTTCTGTCAAATCTTCCTGCTCAATTTCGCGCAAAAGCTTCTGATCGGCTTTGGAGGAGAGGTCCAGTTTTTCATAGAGGTCTGGCCGGCGGGCCCGGGTACGGCGGATGGCCTCCTTGCGCCGCCACCTGGCGATGTTGGCGTGGTGGCCGGAGAGGAGAATGGGGGGGACCTTCCGTCCGTGCCACTCCTCGGGCCGGGAGTATTGGGGATACTCCAGCAATCCATTCCAGTGGCTCTCCTCCTCGAAGCACTCCGGGTCGGACAGGACGCCGGGCACCAGCCGGGCCACCGCGTCGGCCACCACCATGGCGGGCAGCTCGCCGCCGGTGAGGACAAAATCGCCGATGGAGATCTCCTCGTCCACGCACTCCTCGATGAAGCGCTCGTCGATGCCCTCATAGTGGCCGCAGACCAGGATCAGGTGGTCGTAGTCGTGAAGGAGGCGCTTGGCGTGTTGCTCGGTAAAGGTGACGCCGGCGGGGGAGAGGTAGATGGTGTGACCGGGACCATAGGTGTCGGTGATGTGCTTCCAGCACTGGTAGAGGGGATCGGCCTGCATGACGGCGCCGTGACCGCCGCCGTAGGGGTAGTTGTCCACCTGCTTTTGCTTATTCAAGGTATAATCCCGGATCTGGTGGGCTTCGATGCGGAGGATGTCCCGCTCCTGGGCCCGGCCCAGAATGGACTCGTTCATCATATCGCCCACCGTCTCGTCGAAGAGGGTCATAATGTCGATCTGATACATGTCAAATCTCCTGACCCATGCCGTCGATGAGATGGACCCGCACCCAGCCCTCATCCACGTTGGTGCCCCGCAGGAAGGCGTCCACCGCGGGGATGAGGTATTCTTTTGTCTCGCCGCGCACCACATAGACCTCGTGGGCGGGGGGCGTGAGGACCTCGGTAATGGCGCCGATGGTCTCGCCGGTGTCGTCGTCGATGACGGTGAGGCCCACCAGGTCGGCCAGGAAGTGGCGGCCCTCGGGGAGCTGGACATCGGCGCGGTTGATGTGGAGCACCTTATTTTTGAGGCGCATGGCGGCGTTGACGTCGTCCACTCCTTCCAGCTGGGCCAGGACGTTGCCCTTGTGGACCCGGGCGGCGCGGACCTTGATTGGTACGCCGTCCAGGTAGAGGGTGGAGAAGGAGCAGAGGAACTCGGGGCTGTCGCACCAGGGTACGATCTTCACTTCGCCCCGGATGCCGTGGGTGTTGACGATCTGCCCCGCCTCCAGGAATTGGTTTTTCATAGGAAAGCCTCCTAACAGATATAGAAACAGGTTGTGGAAAAAGCCAAACCAATGCAAGGAGTCCTTGCAAAGGAAAGCCCTCGGCAGAGTTTCGCCGCCCGCAGGCGGCGAAATAGGATCAGAATTGTTTTTTCCGGCGGCATGTACGGCGGAAAAAACACTGCTCAGCCCGCAAGTGTGCGAGCGCAGCGAGTGCGCGCGGCGGGCTGCATCTCTTCCCCAAAATGCTTGCATTTTGGGGAGATATAAAAAACAAAAGGCGCGTTGCAGAGTCAAGACATCTGCAACGCGTCCTTCAGTCTACGATCTCGACCGAGACCCGTGTTCCCTGGCGCTGGGCCACGGAGCGCATCAGCGCGCGGATCTCCTTGGCAATGCGGCCCTGACGGCCGATCACCTTGCCCATGTCCTCCGGTGCGACCCGGAGCTCCAGGACGGTCTCCTCGTCGCCCGCGTGCTCGGTGACGCACACCGACTCCGGGTGTTCCACCAAATTTTGGGCAATATAAGTGAGCAGTTCCTTCATGTGGCCAGGGCCTCCCATCAAATGGCGCCGGCCTTCTTCAGCAGGGCCTTCACGGTCTCGGTGGGCTGAGCGCCGGTCTTAATCCAGGCCTGGGCGCGGTCGGCGTCCACCTTCAGCTCGGCGGGATTGGTCAGGGGGTTGTAAGTGCCGATCTCCTCGATGAAACGGCCGTCACGGGGATAGCGGGAGTCAGCCACAACAATGCGGTAGAAAGGAGCCTTCTTGGCGCCCATCCGGCGCAGTCTGATCTTCACCATGGGTAATTCACCTCCAAAAAAATCACGTCTCTATGGCCAGCGCCCGAAGGCGCGTGTACCAACCAAAGTTAACCGAAGGGCAGCTTCATACCCTTCAGCTTGCCGAACAAGCCGGCCTTGCGTTTCAGATTTCCGCCGGCAAACTGGCGGCTCATCTGCTGCATCATCTCGAACTGCTTGAGCAGCCGGTTGATGTCCACCACCTGGGTGCCGGAACCGGCGGCGATGCGCTTTTTCCGGCTGTTGTTCAGGATGGAGGGGTTTTCCCGCTCTTCCGGGGTCATGGAGAGGATGATGGCCTCGGTGCGGGCCAGGGCGTTTTCATCCACCGCCGCGCCCTCCAGGGCTTTGGCGTTGACGCCGGGCAGCATACCGGCGATGTCTGCGATGGAGCCCATCCCCTTGAACTGGACCAACTGGTCGTAGAAATCAGAGAGGGTAAACTTGTTTTTACGGAGCTTCTGCTCCAGCTCGGCGGCCTTTTTGGCGTCGAAATTCTGCTGGGCCTTTTCGATGAGGGAGAGCATATCGCCCATGCCCAGGATACGGGAGGCCATCCGGTCGGGATGGAAAACCTCGATCTGGTCCAGCTTTTCGCCCACGCCCACAAATTTGATGGGCTTTCCTGTGACGGCCTTGATGGAGAGGGCGGCGCCGCCCCGGGCGTCGCCGTCCAGCTTGGTGAGCATGACGCCGGTGATGTCCAGCGCCTCGTCGAAGGCCTTGGCGGCGTTGACGGCGTCCTGACCGATCATGGCGTCCACAATGAGGAGGATCTCGTCGGGGTGGATGGTGGCCTTCATCTCCTTGAGCTGCTCCATGAGGACCTCGTCCACGTGGAGCCGTCCGGCGGTATCAATAAAGACCATGTCGTTGCCGTGCTTTTTGGCGTGCTCGATGCCGGCCTTGGCGATGTCGATGGGGTCGATCTGTCCCATCTGAAAGACGGGCACGTCCAGCTGACCGCCCACCACCTCCAACTGCGTGATGGCGGCGGGGCGGAAGGTGTCGCAGGCCACCAGCAGGGGCCGCTTGCCGTTCTGCCGTTTCATGAAGCCGGCCAGTTTCGCGCCGTTGGTGGTTTTACCGGCGCCGTTGAGGCCCACCAGCATGACCACGGTGGGAGGAGCAGGGGAGAGGTTGAGCTTGGCGCTCTCGCTGCCCATGAGTTGAATAAGCTCCTCGTTGACGATCTTGACGATCATCTGGGCTGGGGTCAGGCTTTCCAGCACATCGGAGCCCACCGCCCGCTCGGTCACATCGGCGATGAACTTTTTGACGATCTTAAAGTTGACGTCGGCCTCCAGCAGGGCCATGCGGATGTCCCGCATCGCCTCTTTGACGTCGGCCTCGGTGAGACGGCCCTTGCCCCGCAGACGCTTAAAGGTTGCGGTGAGTTTTTCGGTCAGTCCTTCAAAAGCCATGGATTCACTCCTGCCTCAGCTGGTCTAAAATGTGCTGAATGTCGTTGCAGCGGGATTCGAGCTGGTTGTCGTAGTAGCGTTTTTCCTCGTTGATGCGGCGGATGTCGTCCACCGCGGCCTGGATGTCGGCGTACTGGCTTTGCATCTGATGGAACCGGCGGATGATACCGGTTTTCTCCTCCAGCTCGGTGAGGATGCCCTCGGCCCGGACGATGACGTCCCGGACGCCCTGACGGGTGATGCCGTAGTTTTCGGCGATCTCGGCCAGGGAGAGGTCCTCATTATAATAGAGGTCGTAAAACTCCTTTTGACGGTCTGTGAGCATGTCGCCGTAGAAGTCATAGAGCAGCGCCATGCGGTAAGCCTGATTCTTCAACGGCCACACCTCCCGGAAGCGTTTGTAAAGCCGGAACGCTTTGTAAAGCTCCGGAGCTTTACGGCGGTTGTTATCATACCGTATTTTCCGTCGTTTGTCAAGGGGAGAGAAGGGACATTTGGCAGGAAATTTTTCTGCAAAGGGCTGTCAAACGGGGCAGACTGTGATATGATAGAGTCTAAACCTCAAGGCAAGGCAGAAAGGAATGGTGTCCATGGCCCAAGCGGCCCGCATCGAGCTGTTTTCCGGCGTCCATCTGACGGCGGTGCATACGGAAAAATTCAAATCCAGTGTATTGGGGGCGGCGTTTCTGGCGCCGCTGGAGCGGGAGACGGCCTCCCGCAACGCGCTGATCCCCAGCGTGCTCCGCCGGGGCACAGACAAGCACCGGGACATGGAGGCGCTGGAAGCGGCGCTGGACGATTTATATGGCGGAACCATCGAGCCGGTGGTACGCACCAGAGGGGAGGTCCAGTGCGTGGGCTTCCTGGGGAGCTTTTTGGATGACGCCTACACCCTGGACGGCTCCGCGGTGGTGGAGCCGGCGGCGGCGCTGCTGGGAGAGCTGCTCCTCAGTCCCTATACGGAGGGCGGGCATTTCTGTCCCGACTACACCAAAGGGGAGCGGGACAACCTGGTGGAGCGCATCCGGGCCCAGATCAACGATAAGCGCATCTACGCCATGGCGCGGCTGCGGCAGGAGATGTGTGCCGGGGAGCCCTTTGGGGTTGACCGGCTGGGGGACGAGGCCCACGCCGCGGCGCTGACGCCGGAAGGACTGTGGGCGGGCTATCAGGAGCTGCTGCATACCGCTCCTATGGAGCTCTATTACTGCGGCTCGGCCCGGCCGGAACGGGTGGCCGACGCGCTGCGCGGTGCGCTGTCCGCCCTGCCCCGTACGGAAAAGCGGCAGGAGATGCCCCCTGCGGTGCGCAAGCGCGCCCCGGAGACGCCCCGCTATGTGGAGGAAGCCATGGACGTGACCCAGGGCAAGCTGACCATGGGCTTCCGGACGGGCTGTGACCTGCTGGACAGGGGATATCCGGCCCTGATGGTGGGCAACGCCCTCTTTGGGGGGACCACCACCTCCCGGCTCTTCCTCAATGTGCGGGAAAAGCTGTCCCTCTGCTATTATGCCAGTTCTCAGCTCATGAAGTATAAGGACCTGATGCTGGTCTCGTCGGGGGTGGAGTTCGACCGGTTCACGGCGGCCCGGGATGAAATTTTGTCTCAGCTGGAGGCGTGCCGCCGGGGGGATTTCACCGACCGGGAGTTGGGGAGCGCCCGGCGCTCGGTGGTCAGCGGCCTGCAAAGCATTCCGGACAGCCAGGCCCGGCTGGAGGACTACTGGCTGGGCCAGGCGGTGTCCGGCTGTTCGGAGGACCCGGCGGCCCTGGCCGCCCGGGTGGAGGCGGTGACCCGGGAGGACGTGGTCGCCGCGCTGGCCGGCGTGACGCTGGACACGGTATATTTTCTCAAGGGGAAGGAGGGATAACATGGAAAAGCGGGTATATGCCCATCTGGGGGAGACGCTCTGGTTGGAGCGGCTGGAAAACGGCCTGCCGGTCTATGTGATCCCCAAGCCGGGTTTTCAGAAGAAATACGCCTTTTTTGCCACCAACTACGGCGGAATGGACCTGAAATTCCGCCTGGACGGGGTGGCGCATCAGACGCCGGCGGGGGTGGCCCACTTCCTGGAGCACAAGATGTTCGACACCAAGGACGGCAACGCCCTCCAGACGCTGGCGGCCAACGCGGCCAGTCCCAACGCCTTCACCAGCTGGGACATCACCGGCTATTATTTTGAGAGCACCGAGGGCTTTTATGAAAATCTCAAGGTGCTGCTGTCCTTTGTCTCCCAGCCCTGGTTCACACAAGAGAGCGTGGACAAGGAGCAGGGCATCATCGGCCAGGAGATCCAGATGATTGAGGACGATCCGGAGTGGATGGTGCTGCAAAATCTGCTCTCCGCGCTCTATGTGAACCACCCCATTAAAATTTCGGTGGCGGGCAGCCGGGCGTCCATCGCGGAGATCACGGCGGACACCCTCTATGCGTGTCATCGGGCCTTTTATCACCCGGGCAATATGGTGCTGTGCGTCTGCGGCGACGTGGACCCGGAAGCGGTTGTGTCCATCGCCCGCCAGGTACTGCCCGCCGGCGCCGGTCCCAAGGCGGAGCGGGACCACGGCCCGGCGGAGCCGGCGGAGGCGGCGAAGGGGGAGACGGAGCAGGCCATGGCGGTGTCCATTCCCATCTGTCAGATCGGCTTCAAGGCCGACCCGGCGGCGGGCGGAGAGGGGCACCTGCGGCAGGAGATCGTGGGCGGGCTTTTGGGCGAGGCGCTGTGCGGCACGTCCAGCCCGCTGTATGCCAGGCTCTACCGGGAAGGGCTGGTCAACAAGAGCTTTTCCATCTCCTATCTGGCCTACACCGGCTGCGCGTTTTTGTGCGCCGGCGGCGAGTGCAGGGACGGCCGGGCTCTGCGGGACGCCCTTCTGGCGGAGGGCGCGCGCATCGCCCGGGAGGGCGTGGACGAGGCGTTTTTCCAGCGGCTGAAAAAGGCTTCCTACGGCAGCCTGGTGCGGGCCCTCAATTCCTTTGAGGCGCTGTGTGTCGCCCAGGCCCAGGGCCACTTTACCGGCGCGGATTACCTGACCTTCCCGGAGGTGTTCCAGTCCGTGACCGCCGCCGATCTTCAGGCCGCGGCCAAGGCATGGATCATCCCGGAGCGGACGGCCCTTTCGGTGATTTGCCCCAAAGAGGAGGAACGCGCATGACACATACTGTCGTATTTCCCGGCCTGGGGCTTCAGCTGGAGCTCAACCCCATCGCCTTTACCCTCTTTGGCTGGCCCATCCACTGGTATGGCATCATCATTGCCGCCGGCTTTCTGCTGGCGGTGGCCTATTGCAGCCACATCAGCCCCCGGTTCGGCATCCGGCAGGACGATTTGGTGGACCTTTTGATTTTCGCGGTGCCGCTGGGCATCGTCGGCGCCCGGCTCTACTATATCATCTTTTATCTGGACCTCTACCGCACGGCGGAGGGGGGACTGGACTGGGGCGCCATGGTGCGCATCTGGGACGGGGGCCTGGCCATTTACGGCGGCGTCATCATGGCGCTGATGGTAACGGTGGCGGTGTTCCGGTTCAAGAAGCTCCCCTTTTTCGCCATGGCGGACGTGGGCGTGTTCGGCCTGCTCATCGGCCAGGCCATCGGCCGCTGGGGGAACTTCGTCAACGTGGAGGCCTACGGCGGGGAGACCACCCTGCCCTGGCGGATGGGCATTGTGGAGTATACCGCCAGCGGCGCGGCCCGGTATCTGGAGGTCCACCCCACCTTTTTGTATGAGTCTCTGTGGAATCTGGTGGGGCTCGCGGTGCTGATCGTGGTGGCCAAGAAGTGGCGCAAGTTTGACGGACAGATGTTCTGGAGCTATCTGGTGTGGTACGGCGTGGGCCGCGGCTTCATTGAGGGGCTGCGGACCGACAGCCTGTATTTCTTTGGGACCGGCATCCGGGTGTCCCAGATGGTGGGCTTTGCCTCGGCGCTCCTTGGCGCGGCGGTCCTGATCTGGATGCTGGCGGTGCGCCGGCCCGGCCCGGAGCGACTGTGGGTGAACCGGCAGAAGGGACAGCCGGAGCAAGCGCCGGAAGAGACAAAGGAGGAAACAGCAAATGACAGCGAAGATCATGGACGGTAAGGCCCTGGCGGCCCAGGTAAAGAGCCGCGTCAAGGCCCAGGTGGAGGGCTTAACGGCCCGGCCCGGCCTGGCGGTGATTCTGGTGGGGGACGACCCGGCCTCCCGGGTGTATGTGAACGGCAAGAAGCGGGACTGCGCCGAGTGCGGCATTTACAGCGAGGAGTACGCCCTGCCCGCCTCCACCACCCAGGAGGAGCTGATGGAGCTGGTGGAGGCCCTCAACGGCCGGGAGGACATCGACGGCATCCTGTGCCAGCTGCCCCTGCCCAAGGGACTGGACGAGGAGGCGGTTATCCGGGCCATTGATCCGGCAAAGGACGTGGACTGCTTCCACCCCTACAACGTGGGGGAGCTGATGATCGGCCGTCAGTCCTTCCAGCCCTGCACGCCGGCGGGGGTGATGGAACTGCTGGACGCCTACGGCATCGACCCGGCGGGCAAGCACGCCGTGGTGGTGGGCCGGTCCAACATCGTGGGCAAGCCCCAGGCCATGCTGCTCCTCCAGCGGAGCGCCACGGTAACCGTCTGCCACTCTAAGACCGCCGATCTGGCTCAGGAGTGCCGCCAGGCGGACATCCTGGTGTCGGCGGTAGGCCGGGTGGGTCTCATCACGGCGGATATGGTAAAGGACGGCGCGGTGGTCATTGATGTGGCCATGAACCGCAACGCCGAAGGCAAGCTGTGCGGCGACGTGTGCTATGAGGAAGTGGCCCAAAAGGCGTCGTACATCACGCCGGTGCCCGGCGGCGTAGGTCCCATGACCCGGGCCATGCTGATGGTAAACACCCTCACGGCGGCCAAGCGCCACGGCAAGGGCTGATCGAAAGAAGAGACGGCACAGCTTTTGGGCTGTGCCGTTTTTCTGCGGAAAAGTCCGTGGGATTTGAGGGGGCGCGGAGGAGCTGCTGCGCCGTTATACGCCTTTGCTGCGGTACGTCATCGCGCCCATTCTGCCCGACGCCCAGGACCAGGAGGAGTGTATATCGGAGACGGCCATGCGGGTATGGGAGAAAATCGGCCAATACGACCCGGAGCTCGGCTCCTGGACGGCCTGGCTGACGGCGCTGGCCCGCAACGGGGCGCTGACCCGGGCCAGGATGGGCAAACGGTTTGCGGCGGGGGAGCTGGGGGCGGACACGCCGTCGCCGGAGCCCACGCCGGAGGAGGCGCTGCTGCGGCGTGAGCGGCAGGAGGCGTTAGCGCGTCTGCTGTATGATCTGCCGGAGAAGGACCGGCTGCTGTTTTACCGGAAATACTATTACCGCCAATCCACCGCCCAGATCGCCGCGGAGCTGGGCCTCACCCAGCGGGCGGTGGAGGGACGGCTGTACCGGATCAAAAAGGGGCTGCGCGACGGGCTGGGAGGGATGGGGCATGGATAAACGGGTCTGGGACGAGATGGACGAGGGGACCTTTGACGCTTTGCTGGAAGAGAGCCTGCCTGACGAGCCGCCTGACAGTGTGGCCGGCGGCGTGACGCCATGGCGGACGCCTCTGCGGCGGATTCTGGTGGGCCTGGCCCTCAACGCGGTGACCTTTCAGTTTTTCGGCCTTCAGTACTGTCTGCCGCTGGCGGGGATTTTGATGGAGCTGCTGGGCTTCCGCGTCCTGCGGCGGGAAAACCGGTGGTTTGGGGGCGGGTGGTGTCTGGCGTGGTGCCAGACGGTCCTGCGTCTGGTGACCCTGTCGGTTAATGCCACCATATGGAACGAGACTCTGTATGCCCTTCCGCCGCTTCAAGCGCTGGGGTATATCCTCTTTTTCCTGACGCTGGTAAAGGTTGCCTGCCTTTGGCGGGGTCTGCGGGCGGTAAAGGAGAAGGCGGGGCTGTCCGGCGGGAGCAGCGGCGGGGTGCTGCTGGTCTGGTATGGAGTTTTGTTTATGATGGCGGTGACCGGTTTAGACGGCTGGCTCTTTGGTATTCCGGTGTTGGTTTCCTTTGCTCTCATACTCCGCAGTCTTTGGAAGCTGTCCGGCGCGCTGGACGAGGCGGGCTACGGCATCCGCACCGCGCCGGTGCGTCTGAGCGACCGGACGCTGGTGGGGCTGCTGCTGGGGGTGCTGGCGGCGGGGATTCTGTGCGGCTATGGATGTTTCCAGTGCTATCCCATGGACTGGCAGCCCGACCGTCCCGCCGCCGGGGCACGGGTGGAGGCGGTCAAGGCCGATCTGCTGGCCCTGGGCTTTCCGGCGGATGTGCTGGCCGACCTGACCGAAGAAGAGATTTTGGCCTGTGAAGGTGCCCTGCGGGTGGTGTCCGACGTCCACGAGTTTCCCTTCAACGACGGGCGGCAGGTGCAGGAGGTTTTGGGAGACAGGGTCTACCATCGCACCGTCTATGACCGGAACGAGCTGCGCATCACCGGCGTGGCGGTGGAGCTGCCGGGGGAACGGGAGCAGTGGCAGATTTTCCATCATTTCGTGTGGACCATTGACCCGGGCTTCTGGGGGACGGAGGCCGTCAAGCTCTGGAACGCGCCGCGGAACAACGAGGGCTGGAGCTCCGGGGAGGTAACAGGGCGGCTGCTGTACGAGAAGGACGGCCAGACCTATACCGCGCCCTATTACCGGTTGGGGCAGGAGACCCATACCTATGACAGTATCTTCTTCGGTTCCCACACCTCCGCTGACGTGTGGGCCCAGTTCTCGCTGCCCCGGGAGGGGGAAAACCGGCGGGGTTACCTCACCTACACCGCCCGGGAGGTGCAGGACGGCTGGATCATCGATAGCTGGGTGGACTACACCCACCAGAGGAGCTTTTTCTTCCAGTATCCGGTCCGGACCGCCATGGAGTACCGGACGGCCAACTCCTTCGGCGGCAGCGGTCCCTTCAAAACCATTCAGGACGCCCTGCAATTCTACCCCAATGACGACCCCCTGGAACCCCTCAGCTGACCTTCTTTCTTTCGAGAAAGAAAGAAGGCAAAGAAAGCTTTCATCTGCCCACGGATCAGCTTGTCGAAGCAGAATCGCTTTTGGATTTCTCACGGGGACGGCCCTGCGTGGGGCAATGCGATGCCCTCCCACCTCGTAGGGGCGACCCTTGTGGTCGCCCGCCGTCCATTCAAATACGTTTCGTTTTCCCCGCAGCCCCCGGACCGCTTTGGTCCGGGGGCTTTTGTCGTTGTCATACATGGGGACCGGGGCGCATAGGATATGCCATCGACGCCAAAGAGAAGGGGAGGATACCATGGAGCAGGGGACAGGCAAGGAGCGGGAGGCGTGTTTTGACCAGGCGGCGGCGCTGCTGCCGGGGGAATTGGGAGTTGCGGCCCTGCGTCTGCCGGAGCGGACCCGGGAGCGGGCGGAGGAGCTGCGCCTCCGGGTGGGACAGCCTATGGAGGTGCTGCTGCCCGAGGGGGAGCAGCCAGTGCCCGGCGGCCCGGCGGAGGTGACGGCGGGGATGCTGGAGCAGGTGCTGGAGGTGGCCACCCAGGCCTCGGTCCATACGGCGCTGGAGCAGGTGCGGGCGGGGTATTTCACCGTCCGGGGCGGGCACCGGATCGGCCTTTGCGGCACGGCGGTGCTGCGGGAGGGGAAGATCCATACCCTGCGGCAGCTCTCCTCCCTGTCCATCCGGATCGCCCACAGCGTCCCCGGTGTGGGACGCACGCTGCTTCCGGCGCTGCGGACGGCCTGCGGTATCCGGGATACCCTCATCCTGTCGCCGCCGGGCGGCGGCAAGACCACCCTGCTGCGGGACCTGATTTGCGGGCTTTCGGACGGCGTGGCGGGTCCGGCCCTGCGGG
>NZ_JACLZC010000062.1 GCF_016901735.1 Pseudoflavonifractor phocaeensis
CCCCTGAGCCGGAGCCCACCCTCTCCCGGCGGGAAAACGTGTGGACCTTCCTGCTGGCCGCCAGCGACCAGGTGAGCGGCAACTCGGACACCATCATGGTGGCCCGATACGACGCCGACGCCCAGACCGTGGGGCTGGTCTCCATCCCACGGGATACCTTTATCCCGGAACGGCCCTACCGCATCAATTCCACCTACCAAAACGGCGTGGAATCTCTGCGGGATACTGTCTCCCGGATGCTGGGCATTCCCATTGATTACTATATCACCATCGATGTGTCCGGCTTTGTCCAGCTGGTGGACTGTGTGGGGGGAATCGACTTCGACATCCCGGTCTATATGTCCTACGACGACCCCATCCAGGATCTGCACATCCACTTCTCCGCCGGTATGACCCACCTGGACGGCCAGGCCGCCATGGAGGTCTGCCGCTTCCGCCACAACAATACCTGGGACCGGCAGGTGGCCTACTCCGACGTGGAGCGCACCCAGACCCAGCAGGCGGTGCTCTCCCTCATTGCCCAAAAGGTGCTGGCCAACCCCCAGAAGCTGCTGGAATACGTGGAGCTCTTCCACACGTATGTCAAAACCGACCTGTCCCTCTCCGACTGCCTGTGGCTGGCCCAGAGCGCCGCGGGCATGGACCCGGAGACCGACCTCTCCTCCGCCACCCTCCCCGGCGACGGCACCGCCTCCTATCGGGGCTATACCTGGCTCTATGAGCTGGACCCCGACGAGACCCTGCGCATCGTCAACGAGCTCCTCAACCCCTACGACGGACCCATGACTGCCGGACTGCTGGACGTGGTCCAGGTCCCGTGAATTAGCAGTCTCCGCCCCGCTCTGTAAAAAAAGAGCGGGGCCTTTTTTCTTTTTTTCGTTCATATTTAATTTACATCCAACCTATTGACATTTTGAGGAGGTGGTGGTACATTATCTTTAGCACTCAGGAATAGCGAGTGCTAAACCAGAGAAGGAAGTGATGTGCATGGATTTAAGTGAACGCAAAAAGGCCATTCTCCGTGCCATCATCGAAAGCTACATCCAGTCGGCGGAGCCGGTGGGCTCCAAAGCCATTGCCGAGGCGCTGGGGCGCCGGGTCTCCTCGGCCACCATCCGCAATGAAATGGCCGATCTGGAGGGATTGGGCTTGCTGGAAAAGCCCCATACCTCCGCCGGACGCATCCCCTCCCCCAAGGGCTACCGGCTGTACGTCAACGAGCTGATGGAGGCCCACAAGCTCTCCTTACAGGAGACGGAGCGGATCAACCGTGCCCTGCGCCTGAAGATGCAGGAGCTGGACCGGGTGGTCTCCGAGGCCGGACGGGTTGTGGCACAGCTCACCAACTACCCCGCCTTCGCCCTCTCCTCCGGCTTTGACCGGGTGACCATCCGCCGGTTCGACCTTCTGATGGTGGAACGCAACGCCTTTATCATCGTGGTGATGACAGACACCAATGTGGTGCGCAATAAGCTGGTGCAGCTCCCCACCGATCTCACTGAGGCCCAGCTCCAGATGCTCAACACCCTGCTCAACACCACCTTTACCGGCCTGACCCTGGGGGAGATCACCCCGGAGCTCATGCGGGTGGCCCAGCACGCCGCCGGCGATGCCTACGGGCTCATCAGCCTGGTGGTGTCCTTTGCCATTGAGGTGCTGGAGAGCCTGGAGCACCGGCGGGTCCATACCGCTGGCCTGGCCCACCTCCTGGAGCTGCCCGAATATCGGGACCTAGAGCGGGCCCAGCCGCTGATGAGCTACCTCTCCGAGGATCAGGACGCCAACGAATTCCCCGTTCCCACAGGAGACCCTATGAGAATCCTCATCGGCCCGGAAAACGTGGTCGATGCCTTAAAAGACAGCAGTGTCGTGGTGGCCAGCTACGACATCGGCGGCGGTATGCGGGGCATCATTGGCGTGGTGGGTCCCACCCGGATGGATTACGCCAAGATCACCGCCCGCCTTTCCTACCTGGCCCAGGGACTGACCCGGCTCTTCGGCCACGGACAGCTCCCAGAACCCAACGATGAGCAGCATGAGGAGGTATCCCATTGAGTACACATGAAACTGACACCGCTCCCCAGGCCCAGCAGGAGACCGTGGAGGAAACCCCTTCTCCCGCCGGCGAGACCCAGGAGACCGAAACTGCCGATCCCCTGCTGACCGAGCTGGAGGCCCTAAAGGACAGTTTGGCCCAGAAAGAGGACCAATACCTCCGGCTTGCCGCCGAGTATGACAACTACCGCCGCCGCAGCCAGAAGGAAAAGTCTGACGCCTACACCGGCGCCAAGTCTGACGCCGTCATCGCCTTCCTGCCGGTATACGACAACCTGGAGCGGGCCCTCAAGCAGGAGACCGCCGACGAGGCTTACAAAAAGGGCGTGGAGATGACCATGACCCAGCTCAAGGAAGTCCTCAAAAAGCTGGGCGTGGAGGAGATCCCCGCCCTGGGCGAGACCTTCGACCCCAACCTCCACAACGCCGTGATGCACGTGGAGGACGAAAACGCCGGGGAAAACACCATTGTGGAGGTCTTTCAGGCCGGTTTCCGCAGCGGCGAGAAGGTCATCCGCTTTGCCATGGTCAAGGTGGCCAATTAGAAGCGCTGAGCCGCCGAACAGGGGCGCCTGTACCGGAGCGAGGGCGAGCGAAGGGGCACAACGTGCCCCGTAGACCAGCCCGAGACGCAGGAAAGGCGACCCGGCCGTGAGGCGTGAGAAGCGTGACAGCAGAGCGCACATCGTGCGCCCGCCATTCCCTTGTTAAAAACAATTTACAATATATTTGGAGGAATTGATTATGTCTAAGATCATCGGTATTGACCTCGGTACGACCAACTCTTGTGTTTCCGTGATGGAGGGCGGCGAGGCCGTCGTCATCCCCAACGCCGAAGGCAACCGCACCACCCCTTCCGTCGTGGCCTTCTCCAAGGACGGCGAGCGTATGGTGGGCCAGGTGGCCAAGCGCCAGGCCATCACCAACCCCGACCGCACCGTCATCTCCATCAAGCGTGAGATGGGCTCCAACTACAAGGTGGACATCGACGGCAAGAAGTACACCCCCCAGGAGATCTCCGCCATGATCCTGCAGAAGCTGAAGGCCGACGCCGAGGCTTACCTGGGCCAGACTGTCACCGAGGCGGTCATCACCGTCCCCGCTTACTTCACCGACGCCCAGCGCCAGGCTACCAAGGACGCCGGCAAGATCGCCGGCCTGGAGGTCAAGCGTATCATCAACGAACCCACCGCCGCCGCGCTGGCCTACGGCGTGGACAAGGAGACCGCTCAGAAGGTCATGGTCTATGACCTGGGCGGCGGCACCTTCGACGTGTCCATCCTGGACATCGACGACGGCGTCATCGAGGTGCTGGCCACCGCCGGCAACAACCGCCTGGGCGGCGACGACTTCGACAAGTGCATCATGGACTGGATGGCCGCCGAGTTCAAGCGTGAGAACGGCATCGACCTGACCGGCGACAAGGTGGCCATGCAGCGCCTGAAGGAGGCCGCCGAAAAGGCCAAGATCGAGCTGTCCGGCGTCACCTCCACCAGCATCAACCTGCCCTATATCACCGCCGACGCCACCGGCCCCAAGCACCTGGATCTGACCCTCACCCGCGCCAAGTTCGATCAGCTCACCGCCCATCTGGTGGAGGCCACCGCCGGCCCCGTCCGTCAGGCCATGAGCGACGCCGGCCTCTCCGGCAGCGACATCTCCAAGGTGCTGATGGTGGGCGGCTCCAGCCGTATCCCCGCCGTGCAGGACATGGTCAAGAAACTCACCGGCAAGGAGGGCTTTAAGGGCATCAACCCCGACGAGTGCGTGGCCATGGGTGCCGCGCTCCAGGGCGGCGTGCTGGTGGGCGACGTGAAGGGCCTGCTGCTGCTGGACGTCACCCCCCTGTCCCTGGGCATCGAGACCATGGGCGGCGTGATGACCAAGCTCATCGAGCGCAACACCACCATCCCCGCCAAGAAGAGCCAGATCTTCACCACCGCCGCCGACAACCAGACCTCCGTTGAGGTCCACGTCCTCCAGGGCGAGCGGGAAATGGCCCAGTACAACAAGACCCTGGGCCGCTTCAACCTGGACGGCATCGCCCCCGCCCGCCGCGGCGTGCCTCAGATCGAGGTCACCTTCGACATCGACGCCAACGGCATCGTCAACGTCTCCGCCAAGGACCTGGGCACCGGCAAGGAGCAGCATATCACCATCACCTCCTCCACCAATATGTCCAAGGAGGACATTGACAAGGCCGTCCGCGAGGCCGAGCAGTTCGCCGCCGAGGACGCCAAGCGCAAGGAAGAGGTGGACGTGCGCAACAACGCCGACCAGATGGTCTATCAGACCGAGAAGGTCATGGAGGACCTGAAGGACAAGATCGACGCGGGCGACAAGGCCACCCTGGACGCCGCCCTCAGCAAGGTGAAGGACGCCCTCAAGGGCACCGACGTGGCCGCCATCAAGACCGCCAGCGAGGAGCTGTCCAAGGCCTTCTACCCCATCAGCGAGAAGCTCTACCAGCAGGCCGGCGCCCAGGGCGGCGCGCAGCCCGGCCCCGACATGGGCGGTCAGGCCGCCGGCGGCGCTTCCGACAGCGACCCCAACGTGGTGGACGCCGACTACACCGTGATGGACGACGACAAGTAATTTTTCACACGCAAATGGTCCGCGCGGGCGGGGCTCTGCCCTGCCTGCGCGCCGTTGTGTTCTTCTTTCTTTCGATCCTGTGGGCGGAAGCTCCCTTTTCCGCTTCCGCGCAAAACAGAGGTGATTCATATGCCTGAACAAAAACGAGATTTTTATGAGGTCCTGGGCGTGTCCAAAAGCGCCTCGGACGACGAGATCAAAAAGGCCTACCGGAAGCTGGCCAAACAGTACCACCCCGACCTGAACCCGGGCGACAAGACCGCCGAGGCCAAGTTCAAGGAGGTCAACGAGGCCTACGAGATCCTCTCCGACAAGGAGAAACGGGCCAAATACGACCAGTTCGGCCACGCCGGCGTGGACCCCAACTTCGGCGCGGGCGGCTACGGCGGCGGCTTCGGCGGCTTTACCGATATGGGCGACATTGATTTGGGCGACATTTTCGGCTCCTTCTTCGGCGGCGGCTTTGGCGGAGGCGGCGGCGGACGGCGGCGCAACGGCCCCGTCAAGGGCGACAACCTCCGCACCAGCGTGACCATCTCCTTCGAGGAGGCCGCCTTCGGCTGCGAAAAGGAGGTCACCGTCACCCGCAGCGAAAACTGTGAGGTCTGCAAGGGCAGCGGCTGCGCGCCGGGCACCACCGCGGACACCTGCCCCGACTGCCACGGCAGCGGCGTCATCCGCATCCAGCGGGGGGGCGGCGGCTTCTCCTTCTCCACTACCGCCCAGTGCCCCAAGTGCGGCGGTACGGGCAAACTCATCCACACCCCCTGCAAAACCTGCAACGGCGCGGGCGCGGTGCGGAAAAACCGCAAGATCACCGTGAAAATCCCCGCCGGTATCGACGACGGCCAGGCCATCTCCCTCCGGGGACAGGGCGGCGCCGGCAAAAACGGCGGACCCAGCGGCGACCTCATCATCTCCATCCGGGTGCGCCCCCATCCCCAGTTCAAGCGGGACGGCAACGCCGTCTATCTGGAGCAGCCGGTCACCTTCCTCCAGGCCACCCTGGGCGCCGAGCTGGAGATCCCCACCATCGACGGCAAGGTCAAGTGGAACCTGCCCGCCGGCACCCAGCCCGGCACCACCTTCCGCCTGCGGGAGAAGGGTATCCCCAATGTGGGCGGACGGGGCCGTGGCGATCAGTTCGTCACTGTGGACGTACAGGTCCCCCGCAACCTGAACCACGAGCAGAAGGAAGCCCTCCGGGCCTATGGCCGCGCCATGGGCGAGGTCCCTCCCGAGGAGGAGGACGGCTTTAAGGGTTTCATTGACAGAATGAAGAAAAAGAAATAAAATAGGGACGGTCCCTTGACCGTCCTTATTTTTTTGCCCGGAGGTCTCTTATGCCTGACATCCTGCGCTATCTCACCCCCACTATTTTGTTTGCCCTCGTCCTGCTCACCGCCCTTTTCTGCCTCTTCGGCTGGTATTGGTCCCTGGTGCGCAACAGCAGAGGGCTGCTGCCCCACATCCTCCTCCAGGGCGGCACCGGCGTCCGCCTCCCGCCCAAGCCGAAATTCTCCTTTGCCGGGCGCTGCCACCCTATGGTGCGGCTGGACTGGGTCCTGCTGGTGCTGGTCACCGCCGTTTACGCCGCCACTGCCTTCTTCCGGCTGGGCTCCACCACCGCCCCCACCTCCTTCCTCTCCTGCGCCGAAACCGGAACGTCGGTCACCGTCTCCCTCACCGAGCCGGTGCTGGTCTCCAAGCTCTGGTACTACCCCGGCCTGGGCACCGGCGGATATAATCTGGAGATCTCGTCGGACGGTGAACACTGGTCCACCCTCTGGACCCGCACCGCCGAGGACGGCACCTCCACCGAATACTATTGGGCCGACGCCGCGGATTACGCCCCCGGCTACCACCTGGAGCAGAATTACGACGACCTCTTCAAGTGGCTGGAGGTGGACCCGGTCAACGACCTGGAGGTCCGCTATCTCCGCCTCACCGCCCGGGTGGACCGGGGACCCCTGGAGCTGGGCGAGCTGGTCCTCTTTGACGAGAACGGGCAGGCCGTCGACGCCGCCGCCCTCTCCCAGGACGAGAGCCCCCTCTTCGACGAGTTCTCCGCCGTGCCGGAGGATATTTCCTGGTACAACTCCACCTATTTCGACGAAATTTATCACGCCCGCACCGCCTACGAGCATATCCGCGGCATTTACCCCTACGAGATCTCCCATCCTCCCCTGGGCAAGCTCATCCTGGGCCTGGGCATCCAACTCTTCGGCATGACCCCCTTCGGCTGGCGGTTCATGGGAACTTTGTTCGGCGTGCTCATGCTGCCGGTGCTCTACGTATTCCTTAAAAATCTCTTTGGAAAGAGCATTGTGGCCTTCTGCGGCACGGCCCTCTTTGCCTTTGACTTCATGCACCTGACCCAGACCCGCATCGCCACCATCGATACCTACGGCGTCTTTTTCATCCTGCTGATGTACTATTTTATGTACCGCTACCTGACCCTCCCCGCCGGTACCACCTTTAAGGAAGGCGCCCCCTGGCTCTTTTTGTCGGGGCTTTTCTGGGGCATCGGCGCGGCCTCCAAGTGGACGGTCATCTACGGCGGCGTGGGACTGGCCCTCCTCTACTTCATCGGCCTATGGTTCAAGCTCCGGGATTGGCCCCGGAGCCAGAAGGACGAACCGGCCGTTCTTGTGCCGCTGGGGCCGTGGCTGGTCAAAACGCTGTCTTTTTCGGTGCTGTGCTTTGTGCTCCTCCCGGCGGTCATCTATGTGCTCTCCTATCTCCCTTACGCCTACGCCAGCGGGGATATGAGCCTTGCCAACCTTCTGAACATCACCTGGGACAACCAGGTCTATATGCTCACCTACCACCAGGGCGTCCATGACACCCACCCCTATGAGTCCCGCTGGTATCAGTGGATCGTGGACGGACGGCCCATTCTCTACTACCTGGATTATCAGGAGAACAACATGAAGTCCGCCTTCGCCGCCTTCTCCAACCCGGTGGTCTGCTGGGGTGGTCTGCTGGCCCTCCTGTCCACGGCGGTGCGCATGGTCCAGAAGCGCTGCGGCAGGGGGCTGTTCATCGTTATCGCCTACTTCTCCCAGCTGGCCCCCTGGTTCTTCATCTTCCGCACCACCTTCGCCTATCACTACTTCCCCTCCATCCTCTTCCTGGTGTTCGCCCTGTGCTACATCTTTGACGAATGGATCGAGCTGGAGCCGGAGCAGGGCAGGACCGCCCTCTGCGTCACCACCGGCGCGGCGGTTTTGCTGTACGCCGCCTTCTACCCGGTGCTCATCGGTCTCTCCGTCCCCCGCTGGTATACCACCAACTGCCTCCAGTGGTTCCTCTCCTGGCCCTTCTGACCTCTCATCCAACCTAAGGGGGTTTTTTATGTACTATTCCGACACCCATACCCACACCATCCTCTCCATGGACGGCCATGTGCCCCTGTCCGCTCTGGCGGACGCGGCCATCGACGCCGGTCTCTCCGCCCTTACCGTCACCGACCACTATGACTTCTTCACCGAGGACGGCAAAAAGGCCCCTGCGCTGGACTGGGGCCCCACCTTACAGCAATTTTATGAGACCGCGCCCCGCTACGAGGGCAGACTGGCCCTCCGCCTGGGCATCGAGATGGGCGCGGGCGCGTTCTTCCAGGAGGAGGCCCGGTCCTTCCTCTCCCTGCCGGAGCTGGATTTCGTCATCGGCTCGGTCCACAATATGAGCCCCGAAAAGGGGGGCATCGACCTCTTTTACCTCAATTTTGAGAAGCTGGAGGACTGCTACGCCACGCTGGACGACTATTTCACCTGCATGGCCCACCTGGCCGCCCGGCCCGATCTCTATGACGTGATGGGACACATCATCTATCCGCTGCGCTATATGCCCGACGGGGTCTCCCTGCTGGGCTATAAGGACGTGATCGACGTCATTTTGAAGGCCGTGGTGGAGGCGGGCCGGGGCATTGAGATCAACACCTGCCGGGGGAAAACCATCGGCGCCTGGTGGCCCATCCTGCGCCGCTACCGTGCCCTGGGCGGCGAGATCGTCACCACCGGCTCCGACGCCCACACCGTGGAGGGCGTGGGCAAGGGCATCGCCCAGGCCTGCGACCTGCTGCGGGAGACCGGCTTCCGCTATGTGGCGGTGTATGACAAACGCAAACCGGTTTTCCACAAGCTGTGAATCCGATTTGTTATATCAAAGAAAAAAATTAAGGAGCGTATTGCATTATGAAGGTTTCTCTGGGCTGTGACCACGGCGGTTTTGCACTCAAGGAGCATGTGAAGGGTTGGCTGGAGGCCCACGGCTACGAGGTGCTGGACTGCGGCTGCCACTCCACTGACAGCGTGGATTATCCGGTCTTTGGCCGTGCCGCCGCCGAGGCGGTGGCCGACGGACGCTGTGAGCGGGGCATCGTGGTGTGCACCACCGGCATCGGCATCTCCATCTCGGCCAATAAGGTCAAAGGCATCCGCTGCGCCCTCTGCTCCGAGCCTCTGTCCGCCGAGATGACCCGCCGCCACAACAACGCCAATATGCTGGCTATGGGCGGCGGTCTCATCGGCGCCAACATGGCCGACCGGATCGTGGAGGTCTTTCTCACCACGGAGTTCGAAAGCGGACGCCATCAGCGCCGGGTAGACCTCATCTCCGACATCGAGGCCTAATCCCTTCCCGCTCTGTTCTGTCACAGCAGACAACGAACCCCCCGGCTGTCACCAGCCGGGGGGTTCCCTTTGTTTTGGCGCTTATTCGTCCTCGTCGTCCTTCTTCTTGCGGCCGAAGAGGAAGTACATGCCGGTGGCCGCCATGGACATGGCCATGGCCACGATGCCGGCGGTGACCGTGGGATTGACGGGCGCCGCTACCATACCGGTCTTGGGCAGGTCGCCCAGCGGCGTGTCATCGTCCACGATGTCCAGATCGGGCGTGCCGGAACCGTCCGGATCACCGGAACCGCTGGCGCCGTCGTCACCGGGAGCGGGATTCAGCGGGGTTTCGCCGTCGTCGATGTCCACGTCGTCATCCGGGTCGGTCTCCGGGTTCTTGTCCGGGTCGTCATCCGGATCGTCCGGGTCCACAGGGGGCTTGGGGTCCAGCGGGGTATCATCGTCGTCGATGTCCGTGTCCTCCACGTACCAGACGATGATCTCCTTGTTGCCGTTCATGGTGCCGCTCACCGGATCGCCGGTGATATCGGTCATGGTATAGCCCTCGATCTCCCGCTCGGTGCGGGCGCTCACATCATAGCTGGTGCCGGCGGTGCGGCGGGTGCTGTACGACTCGGCCAGCTCCTCTTCGGTATCTTCTTCCAGATACTTGACCACCAGACTGTACCGCCGCTCGGACGGTCCCTCGCCGCCGGTGATGCGGTCATAGCGCAGCGTAATGACGTTCTCACCGCCGGACGCCAGGGTGATGCTCTCCGGCTCCGCGCCGGTATAGCCGTAGGTGTCGCCATCAAACTCGGTAACCTTGGCCAAGGCTTCCGCCTGGATGACGTCGCCGGCCTTGCCCTCATACTCCGCCTCCACCGTGCCGCTGAGCGCGTCATTGGTGTAGTAGGCATGCACCACGGTGTACTTCGCCACCGCACGGACATAGCGGATGATGATGGTGTTGGCGCCGTCGGGCACCAGCGAGATGATGGCGTAGTCCTCAGGCTCGGCATTCCGGAAGAGATAGGTCATTCCGTCGTTCTCCAGACGGAGAACCGCGGTGTAGCTGTCGCCGTCCATCAGCGGGCTGTCATTCACCGCCTTGATCTCCTCCTGGTAGGTCGCCTCGGTGGTACCGGCCTCCAGGGCGGCCTCGTCCACGTAGTATTCGTGCTTCACCGTTACGCCGGTGGGCTTTCTGGAGTCAATGTTCTTCTCGTAATAAATATGGATCACATTGGAAGCGGCTTCCAGAATGACGCCGGGATCGGTGGTCGCCCCTTCGGGCACGACCTCCGTCACATTCTCGGGGGCAAACTGGCCGCCCTGATAGTCGCAGGCCGCCAGGAAATACTGGCCCACATAGTAACCCGTCAGAGGCGCGTCATTCTCACCCACCGTCCAGCTGGTGCTCTGCCCGTAGGGGTTGGCATCGTTGACGGTGTAATGATGGATCACCTGAACGGTGGCCGGGCTGGTCTGGTCCACGTTGCAGATCCAATAGAAGGTGACCTGGGTCTCGTCTCCCTCGATCTTGACCTTGGCTTCCGGCTGGACGGCGTTTTCGTCCAGGACATAGCCGGGACGGGCGGTCTCCTTGCCGGTGGTCTCGAAATACTGGCCCACATAGTAGCCGCCATAGGTGGTGTTGGAACCGGTGACCGTGCTCTCACTGGTCTTGACTTCGCCGTTCTCCACGTACTTGGTCACGGTGGTATAGACGTTGTTGACCAGTACCACGCAGGGCAGGCCCAGTTCATTTTCGGTCCTGCTGTACACCACGTAGATGACATCGTTTCTGCCGCTCACGATCAGGCTCAGGCCCTCGGTGTTGTCCTTATCCTCGGGGTCATAGGTGAAACCGGCCTTGCCGTAGTCGGACGCCAGGACGGAGACCTTCTGATTCACGTAGAAGTCGCCCAGAGAGACCGTATCGCCGTATTCGGTGTTGGTCAGGGTGGTGACGATCTCTCCGGCGCTGTTGACTCTGGTGGTATAGGTCTTATAGATGGGCTGTACCTTGACGGCGCAGGGCTCGCCCAACTGGTTGTTGTCCCATCTATAGTACACGTTGTACTGGCCGTCCTGCCCCACCAGGGTGACCTTCAAGTCGTCGGTATCGGCCTTGTAGAACTCGAAATGGTCCTTTTCCTTGAGCGCAACCGTCACCACGTCGCCCTTGACGCCGTAGTGGGTGGGATCGGACACCTTCTCGCTGCTCACCTCGTCCCGGACCACGTTGCCGTTTTCATCCACATAGCTGGTATAGGTCTCATAGATGTGGTTGACGGTGACGTCGGCCTCGTCGGCCTCGCTGCCCACATAGGTCTCATAGTAGAGGTCAAAGACGTTCTCACCCTCGGTCAGTACTTTGGCGTCGCCGCCGCTGACATAGGTGTAGCCGTTGGGGATCTGCTTGGGGGTATAGGTCTGGCCCACATACCAGACGCCGGATTCATGGATGCCCAGCAGCTCATCGGTACCGGTCTCCTGATAGGAACCTTCGCCGGTATCGGGGTCTACGGTCCAGGTGTAGGTGGTATAGTAGTGGTTGACCACGATGTCCGCCGGCACCCGCAGGTCCTTGACGTACTCCACTACCAGAACGTAGTGCTTGTCCGCCTCGGTAATGGTCACCTGCCGGTTTTCGGCGCTGGTCTGGAGGGTATAGCCGTCCTTCAGGTCCGGAGTGGCGTACCAGGTCTCGCCCACAAACACGGGCTGATCCTCATACTCCGTCCAGTCGTCCTCCTCCACCGGGTACTGACCGTCGATGGTCAGTTCATAATACTTGTGGAGGATGGTCAGGGTGGCCTTTCCGGCCTCGGGCACCTCGCTGCTGTCCTTGTAGTAGTAGATATCCAGCCGGTTGTCCCCGTTCTTATCCAGCACCATGGAGGTGGTGGGCGTTTTTTCCTCATCCAGCCGGTAGTCCGTGCCGGAATAGTCGGGGGCGGTGACGGTGACGCCATGATAATTCTGGGCCTGGATCAGCTTACCGGTATCCTCCACGTACTCGCCCTTCACCTTCTGGAACTTTCCGTCCTCATTGATGACCCAGGAGTCCTCCCGGTACCAGTAGTGGATCTCATAGTCCACCGGGGTCCGCATTTCCGCGCCGTCGGTGACATAATAGATGTTAATGACGTTCTGACCGTTGGAGAGCTTCACGTCGGTGTAGGCGTCGGTCTGGTAGGTGGTCTCACCCACCGTCAGCTCCTCCACCTGCTCGTAGACCTCCGGATCCAGGAAAACCGTGTTGGTAAACCGGTCGCCCTGATAGTAGTGGTCGTAGGTGTTGACGTTCTGAAGCTCAGGCGCATGATAGACCAGTCCGTTGTCGGTCTGGTCCGCCTGGGACACCCAGTGCTTCACCACCACGGTGGCGGGAATGGGCTTATAATAGAGGTTAAAGACCATCCCGTCTTTGGTCAGGGTCTGCTCACCGCTGTGGCCCTCGGCGAAGGCATAGTTTTCTCTGCTGTAATCACTCGGGTCCACCAGGATCTTGGACCACAGCTTGGCGGAGCCGGTGGTGACTTTATCCTTGATGTACGCCCCGTTCTCGCGCTCCCAATACCAATAGTTGATGGTATACGACACCTCGGGCAGATAGCCCTTTACCTTGGGCACGTCAAAGTTGACGCTTCTCTGCTCCTCCTCTACCCGGTAGGTAAAGGTGGTGATGCCGTTGGTCAGATAGGGATAGTCCTCCACAAAGCCTTGTGCGGAGGTATCCAGGGTGACGGGGTAGGTGATCCGATAGGTCTTGCTGTTCTCACCGGTGGAGACGGGTGTGGCCTTGGACACGTCCCAGCTCAGGCCGTCCTGGGTGGCCGTTACGCCCTGGTCGGCCAGGGAGGACACGTCGCCCAGAAGAATGAATGCTCCCATGGGGTCGGTGACGCTGCCCACACTGGTGGGGGTGACGATGGTATTGGCAATGCCCTTGTAGATCTCGGCCAGTTCATTGACGTCGTTGGTGCTCATGAAATGGTCGTCGCCGCTGGCCACGCCGGACATGGTGCCGGTGGCCTGGGTGTTGTTCCGGTTGCCCAGGAAGATGGAGTAGATCTCCTGACCGCTCTCCTTGGCATAGCCGGCCTCCAGAATGGTGGGCGTGCCGTGATTGTCGTAATAAGTATATCTCACATTCTCTGTCAGCCCATGGGGACAGGTCAGCGTGAGCGCCATACCGCCGGTCATGTAAAAGCTGCTTCCGTTACCGGCGATTTCCTTATAATTGAATCCCTTGAACTGGACATTTTCCGCGCAGCCATCGTCAAAACGCCAGAAATGTCTGCCATAGGCCGTGGTGCAGCCTGTCCAGTCGGCGGTGCCCAGAGACTGACAGCTATATGTGGGCTCACCGTCGGTGAGCACCAGGATGATCTTCTTTGCGTTGGAGGGATCGGCTTCCAGGATCTGCCTGGCGCGATAGATACCCGCTTGGATGTTCGTGCCGCCGTCATACTCCATGCCGCTGGTTCGGACCTGGTCGATGGCGCGGCTGATGCGGCTGATGTCGTCGCTCAGACCGATGCGGTCCTCATAGCCGTAGCTGTAGCTGACCACCGCGATCTGGTTGTCCTCAGCTTCGGAGTTGGGACCAAGCACGATCTCAACGAAATCCTTCGCCGCCTCACGGGCGCTGCTGATGCGGCTGCCCGCCATACTGTTGGACCGGTCGATGACCAGAACCACATGGACGGAATCGGCCGGCGTGACCTGGACCTGATCCTTGGCGGTCACTTCCAGTGTGATGTCGAAATCATTGCCCCCTGTGTGTTGGGCGGTTTTGTGTACGGTGACCAATCCATCCCCGGAGGTCACCAGCTCTCCCTGATACGCCACTTCCGCCGGACGATCCCCGCCGGCCGCCAGCGCGCTGGCGGGCAGCAGTCCAAACAGGATTGCCAGTACCAGGAAAGACGAGAGCAGTCGTTTCAGCACATAGTGTCTTTCTGCCAACATCATTCATTCTCTCCTTCTTCCAAAGATTTGAGAATGGAATCCGTGGCGGCCGGACTGGCCTGGCGGACCACGCCCGCTTTAGCCTCCCAAGCTTTGCGTCCCAGCCTTTCGGCCGGTTTGCCCTGTTTCACAATTCCCCCTTGCCGTTATCCCTCTTCCACCTCCGCTTCTTCTGTGCGCCCTTCTAAAGTGCTGTCAATGAGCCGAATCAGCTCCAACGCGCTGCGGAACGCTTTCTTTTGCTTTCCGTCAGCCCAAGTGACGGTACCCTGCCAGGTCTCGTTCTGTGTACTGATGACCTGAACCATAAAATTTTCCCGCACAGGTGTTCCTCCTATCTCCTCGAAATGAGGTTATTTTAACAGAAACAGTTTACTCCATGCCGGTTACATTTCCGGTTACATTTCCGCTTCACCTTGTACAGACATTGGATACCGCTCAGGCGCGTCCTTCCGCTCCCTGACAGCCGGGCGTGGGACCTTCTTCAGGTCCGGGGGTCCGGGTCGCCGGACAACGACGCAAAATAGTGATAAAACGGCTGCAAAAAGTCAAACGCTTCAGCAAGATGGTCCACCAATTGCGGGCGATACAGTATCCCGCCGTGCTTTTCCTCGGCCATCAGGCTCAGACGGCGCTTGTTGTACCACTCCGCCAGCTCCGCCGGACAGCTGCCCTTGGGGCGTCGGTAGTCCTCGCCCTCCAGCCGGAAGGTCTCCTGTCCCCCCAGGGGCCGGATGAGCTCCAAAAAGCCCGCCGGGTCCCGGTCCAGCCGGGCCCGGAATTTGGCCATGGTCAGCGGGGCGGCGGAATAATACCCCATCCCGTAGGACCATCCCTCCGGCTCCAGTTCAAACCACAGCACCGGTGTGTCTGAGATGACGGTATCCGGCCGGCGGATGGAAAACCACAGGTGGTCCTTGTAGGGGCCGCGGCCATAGAGCCGCCGGGCATCCCGGTAGATGCGGGAGACCTTGTACATCACGTCCAGGTCCGGATGCCCTTCGTGAAAGCGTTGGAACACCGCCCGGGCCAGCTCCTGCATGGGACGGAAAAAGACGCGGAGATAGGTCTCCTTGTTGGCTTCAAACCAGCTGCGCTCATTGTTAAAGCGGATGCCCCACATAAAGTCGATGGTCTCGTCAGAAAAGCCTTGAAACATGTTCTTTACGCGTCCTCCGCCTCAGGGGGAAGCACCACTTCCGCGTCAGGCTCCGACGGGGCCGTGCTGTTCTCCGGCGCGGTGGAGGGCGCGGTACTGGGCGCCGTAGACGGCGCGGTGCTGGGCGTCGCGCTGGGCGTGGTAGACGGCGTCGCGCTGGGGGCGGTGCTGGGCGTGGCGGACGGCGTCGCGCTGGGCGTCGCACTGGGCGCCGTAGACGGCGTCGTGCTGGGCGTGGTAGACGGCGTGGTGGACGGGGCCGTAGGCGTCTTGGTTTTCAGACCGGTGGCGGGATCAATGCCCCACAGATCGGCGTCGGCGGGATTGTAGAGGTAAACGGCGTCCCGAGCGTCAAAACGGTCGGTGTGAATGACGGTGTCGCTGATGATGTTGCCGTTGGCGTCCCGCAGGCGCTGGTGGACCTCCACCACCTTGCCGGTATAGGCGGTGCGGGTGGAATCCTTCTGGGGCGCGGAGCCCTGAGGTACCGAACTGCTGGGCTCATAGACGGTCTTGGGCTGGGTGGTGCTCACCACCACGGAATAGGGGTCGCCGTAAATGCCGGTGGTGTTGGTGCCGTAGATGGTGACGTTGCAGTAGCGCACGCCGCCGCTCTTGGTGAGGGACGTCACGATCTTAATGGGATAATCCGTATCGTTCCGGAACTTGAAGTCCAGACTGTTGCTGTATACGGTGGCGTCCATGCCGGAGGGCAGGTAGCCCACGTCATACTTGTGCTTGGTGCGCTCCACCGTCTCCAGGTTGGCCTTGAGGGTGGTATAATAAATGGTGGAGGACAGCTGACACACACCGCCGGCCCAGGTGGGCGTGGTGGCTCCACCCACATAGGCGCCGGCTTGCAGATAGCCGCCGGCCTGAGAATAGGGCCCGCACAGCTCGTTATAGGAGAACACCTCGCCGGGCAGCAGAATGGTGCCGTTGACCCGCTCACAGGCCAGCTGTACATTGTGAATCCGGTTGGAATCGCCGGTGGTCTTGGTGGAGGCCTTGCCCAGTACGTCGGAGAAGAGATTGGCCTCCAGCTTGGCGGTGGTCACATTGGGTTCGGTCAGCTCCAGCGGGATGGAGACCACCTCTCCCTCCGCGCTGTCCGCCAGGGCGGCCTTGGCCGCCTCAATGTCAAAGCTCACGCCGGTGACAGAGGGGACGATCTCCTTTGTGGTCTTGTCCAGGGTGGCGTCCACCGGCTCGGTGTAGACCGCGTCATAGATGGCCTGAAAATCCGGCTCCGGCGGCGCTTCGGTGGTAATGGGCACGTCAATGGGCGCGCCGGGCTGTGCGCCAGACATCTGGCTCTGGAACTCTTCCAAAATCTGGGCCTCCAGAGCGTCGGCGTCGATGGCCTGGCCGGTGGTGCCGTGGATCAGCTCCAGCTTGTCCTCGGTGACGACGTAGCTGGTCTCCACCATGCCGTTGGTGATGTGGCTCTCCGCCTCCAGAATGGCCTGGGGCGTCTGGGCAAACTGTACCGGCAGATCCACCGTGACCTTTTGAATCCCGGTCAGGGCAGCCAGATAGCGGATGCCGCCGGTGAGGAAGTTGCCGCTGCGGCCCTCCTGCCAGGCGGCGCTCACCGCCGAGGCCCCGTCGATCTCCAGCTCGCTGCCCGGCACGGTGAATTCCGTCCCGCCGCAGGTAAAGGTGACGGACAGCGCCTGGCAGCGGGCCGCCGCCTCGTCGTTGATTTTTTGCAGGGCGTCGGAGCGGTTCAGTCCGCCCACTTCAATGCCGCCCACGGTGGTGTTGGGCAGCATCTTATCCCCCACCGCCAGCCAGGCGGTCAGGCAGCCATAGCCCACCACCAGCGCCGCCACGATGGCCAGCGCCACGATCAGACCCACAGGACGTCTTTTTTTCTTACGGGGGGGCGCTTTTATGTCGGTTTTCTGCGCGCCCTTCTTCGTTTCTTTTTCCATCATGTATCAGCTCCAGATGATAAAATCTCTCTTTCCGCATTGGAAACCACATGCTACATTATATGTTCTTCCTCTCTAAATTGCAATTACAGAACGGTTACATCGCCAGGATTTTCTCCGCTTTTTTCCGGTGGTTTAGCAACCCAATTTTCTCCGTCAAACTCACCCGCGGCCTCCCTCGATTTTTATGAAAATTAAAGAATTTGACCATCGAAACTTAAACCGGTCTGTGCTAAAATAGAGAACAGGCAATGACAATAGATAGGAGGCTTTTCTCCCATGACCAACGGCAGAACTCCAAACAGCGATTCCCAGGAAATCTTTTCCTGGCTCATCATCATCGGCGCCCTGATTCTGGCCTGGCCCATCGGTCTCTTCCTCCTCTTCCGCAAGCTCTCCGGTAAGGGACAGCAAAGCGCCGTCCAGCAGAGGCGAAACCGTGCTCAGCAGGCCTACCGTCAGCAGCCCGGGACCCAGGGCGTCGCCCCTCCGCCGCCCGCCGCAAAGCCCAAGCCCTTCCCCATCCGCGGTCGCGGTCTAACCATCGCCGGCGGGATCGTCTCCGGCATCTTCGGTCTGGCGGTGCTGAGTACGCTGGCCGAAGCCATCGGCTCGGCCGTGTATGGCGGCAGCTTCTTCTGGTACTTAGAGGAACTCTTCGTTACCGGCGGCTTCTGCGGCGTGGGTCTGGTGCTGCTGGCCGTGGGCCTCTCCCGGATACACAAGAGCCGCCGCTTCCGCCGCTATCTCCCCCTCATCGGCAGCCAAACCTCTTTGTCCATCGACACCCTGGCCCGGGCCACCTCCATCCCCGTGCGCACCGTGCGGGACGATTTGCAGGAGATGCTGGACACCGGGCTTCTCCCCACCGGCTACCTGGATCTGGGCGAAGGCCGGCTGGTCCTCTCCAGCGAGGGCATCCACGACGCCCCGCCCGCCCCGGAAC
>NZ_JACLZC010000063.1 GCF_016901735.1 Pseudoflavonifractor phocaeensis
GGGCGGCGGGGTCGGGCAGCCGGGCGGAGAGGGCAAACACATAGCCCAGGTCCAGGGGGCAGCGGCTGGCGTAGACCTGCTCGCTGTCCAGGGAGAGGCGCTGGCAGAGGGATTTGAGCACCGGCTTGGGGAGCCGTCCCTGATACTCCAGGCGGACGGGGGCCAGGCGTCCCCGCTTTTTCAGCACCCGGCGCATCACGTCCCGGTAGTCGTCGTCCATGTCGAAGGCCTCGTCGTCGGGGCTGATGTCGGCGTTGCGGGTGACCTTGATGACCGCCTTGGACTGGACCCGGAAGCCGGGGAAGATGCGGGGCAGCTTTTCCAGCAGCAGGTCGGGAATGAGGGTGTAGTCCAGCTCCTCCGCCGGTCCGGGCAGGGCCAGGAAGGGGGGAAGGGAGGCGGGCACAGGCAGCAGCCCCATGACCACCTGGTCCTCGGCCTTGTTCTTGAGGGTGAGAATCAGGTGGAGCTGATTGTTGTTCAGGTGGGGGAAGGGGTGTCTCGGATCCACGATCTGGGGGGACAGGATGGGGAGGACGTAATTTTTGAACCACTTGTCGGCATAGCGCCGCTGGAGGGCGTCCATCTCCTTGCGGGCCAGGCGGCGGACCTTCTGCCCGGCCAGCTTCTCTTCAATGGCGGCAAAGATCTTGTCCCGCTGGGCATAATAGGGCCGGCAGCGGGCGTAGATCTGCTTGAGCTGCTCGGCGGCGGTGAGGCCGGACTTGCTGTCCGGCTTGTCGTCCTTGCCCAGGGCGGCGATGTCGGTGAGGGACCCCACCCGGATCATGAAAAATTCGTCCAGGTTGCTCTGAAAAATGGCCACGAATTTCAGGCGCTCATAGAGGGGGTTGGTCTTGTCCTCCGCCTCCTCCAGCACCCGGCGGTTGAACTGGAGCCAGGAGAGCTCCCGGTTCTGGGTGTAGCGCAGGTCCCAGGGCAGCTTTTTCTTGGTGGTTTTCTTCTCTGCCATGTCAAGACAGCTCCTTTTGGACGGGCAGCACCCGGTCGTAGAGGTAGCCCTCCCGGACGCCGAAGCTGCTCACATGGACCACCTGGCCGCCGGCGGCCCGCACCACCGCCCGCAGCACGGTGAGCCCCGGCGTGATGGTGTGGATACGGTCGGGAGCGGTGCCCAGAATCTCCATCATCAGGGCCCGGTCGGCCTTTTTGCAGCGCTTATAGAGCATCTGAATCTCCTCGGCGGTGACGCAGCACTCGGCGGGATCATGGCCGAACCAGCGGCAGGAGAGCTTGTGGACGGCGCGGACGGTGCCGCCCACCCCGCAGAGCACCGGGTTTTCCCCGGCCAGCACGGAGGAGACCTGGTCCAGCTCGTCCTCCGCCCGGTCCCGGATGTCCCGCAGCTCCGAGGCGGTGGGGAGGACCCCCTCCTTGACGTAGGAGCAGAAGAGGTTCAGCGACCCGATGGGCAGGCTGACGGCCTCCTCCAGCTTCCCCTCCCGGTAGCGGACCAGCTCGGTGGAGCCGCCGCCGATGTCCACCAGCACGCCGTCCTGGATGTTGAGGGCGTGGGTGGCCCCTAAAAAGTCCAGCCGGGCCTCCTCCTCGCCGCTGATGAGGTCCACCTCATAGCCGGTCTTGGCCCGCAGGATGCGGATGACTTCGTCGGTATTGACGATGTTGCGCAGGGAGGCGGTGGCAAAGACCGACACATGGTCCACCCGAAAATTTTCGCAGATATGGCGGCAGGCGTTGAGGGTATCGATGCCCAGCTGGATGCCTCTGGGGGTCAGGGACCCGCCGTTGACGTGTCCGGCCAGGCCGGCGTTATACTTTTTGGAGAGCAGCAGGCCCAATTTTCCCTGCTCAAACTGGTACAGATTGAGCCGTATGGTGTTGGAGCCCACGTCAATGATCCCGTAGGTCATGAAAAGATCCCCCTTTCAAAGTGGAGCAAAGGCACATATAGTATAGTGTACCACGATTCCCCCAAAATGGCGAGAGCCGGCGGGGTAAACTTTCTGTAAAAGGGTCAGTCCACCAGCTGGGCGTTGGGGTAGGTACGGGCCATGCGCGCGTCGGGGAAGCGCTGGTCCAAAATCCGCTCCACGGCGTTTTTGGGGGGATCGCCGGTGGTCTGGCGGACGGTGTAGCGGGCCAGCGCCAGGCCGGAGACCAGCATATTGAGCAGCATGAACAGGAGCAGCACCCAGGTGATGATCCGGCCCGGCCGGACGGGCACCCGCTCGATGAGGCCCGAGAGGCGGGGATAGATCCCCTTGATCCACACCACCCCGGCGATGCCCCAGAAGAAGCAGTAGAGCAGGTTGATGCGTCCCCCCAGGTTGAAGGGGATGGCGCTGTAATCCCAAAAGACGGTGCCGAACACCAGCTCGGTAAAGACGCTGCATATGTACTCATAGACGCCGCCGATGATGGTGCCGGCAATAAAGACATAGCGGTCGCTCTTTTCCCGGTACTGGTAGAGCAGTCCGGTGAGCAGCACGCCGCCCAGGCCCCACACCACGCTGAAGGGGCCCCATACCACGCTGCTCCGGCTCATCAGGACGCCGGCGGTGACGTAGCAGAAGATGGTCTCGATGATGTCCCCCAAAAAGGAGGCGATGACAAAGAGCCACACCAGCTTGTGGAAGGAGCAGCCCTGGGCAAAGACAGCCTCCGGCTGCTGGGCCTGATAGGCCTTTTCGCTCTCCACCAGCTTTTCCGCTTCCAATTCCGGATAAGCCCGGGCCATACGGCGCTGGACGGCTCCGTTGAGGAAGCGGCCGAAGAGCTGCTCCGGCCGCTGGCGGCGGTGGAGGCGGAGTTTCAGCTGGGCCACGGCGGCGGAGGCCACGGCGCCGTCGGCGGCGGTCAGCACGCACAGGGCGATGAGGATGACCAGGCCCCAGGGCTTGGGGATGGCCTTCACCAGGGGGGCGGCCAGGGGGTTGCCCACCAGGATGCAGAAGAGGGCGGCCACGCCGCCCGCCGCCATGTGGAGGAAGGTCACCCGGCCGTTGAACCGGAAGGGACTTCCGCTGTAATCCCGCCACTTCCGGTGGAAAATCCGCTCCAAAGCCAGGTTGGACAGGGAGAGACACACGGAGGTCAGCACGCCGCCGGCCAGGAAGAGGAACAGGGGCCTTTCGCCCAGTTCCGGCAGGAAGATGGAAAAGCCCACCGCCGTCACGCCGTAGACCGGCAGCAGCGGCAGGTTCAAAAAGCCCATATTCGGCAGGGTACGGCGGCGCAGGGCGGTCACCGCCTCCACCGCCACCCACGCCAGGAAGGAATAGAGGAAGAAGAACCATACCAACTCATAGAGGGAATATGTCATAGTCCATGCTCCTTTCCGCGGCCGGAACGCTCACGCCGCATAGAGCATTGTAGCATACAACCTCCCCCACAACAACCTACTTTCTTTCGAGAAAGAAAGTAAGCAAAGAAAGCTTCCATCCGCCCCCAGACCGCGGTCTGGGGGCTTCCCTTTTTTCGAAACCGGGGCCGTAGGGGCGCCATATATGGCGCCCGCAATCCGTCGCATGCAGGAGCCTGCATAGAAACGGGCGGCCACAAGGGCCGCCCCTACGAGGTGGAGCATCGGGGTAAGATGGACGGTGCTTCCGACGCGCAGGGAGCCGGCACATTTTCTTAACGCTGCGGCACCTGGGGGAAGTGCAGAAGGGGGGTATCCCCCCTTCTGCCCCTTTTGGTCCAGGCCCTTTTCGGGAAAAGGGCCTGGCGCTGCCCGCGCAGGGTAAATTTCTCATCAAATAGAAAACACACCGGACAACCCAAACAGCTGCCCGGTGTGCGGTATTATCTCTGGTACTCGAATTCCAGGTTGTAGAGGGAGACGATGTCCCCGTCCTTGATGCCCATTTCCTCCAGCCGGTCGAAGAGGCCGGACTGGCGGAGCTGGCGGTCGAACCAGTTGCGGGACTCGTAGTCGCCGAAATTGACGTTGGCCATGAGCCGCTCCAGCCAGGGGCCCTCCACGATCCAGGTGCCGTCGTCGGCCCGGTGGATCTGGGGGGGCGCGGAGGTATCCACCTGGGGCGGACGGGCCACGTAGGTGGGCTCGTACACCGTGATGGGGGGCAGGTGCTCCAGTTCCCGGGCGGCGGCCAGCATCAGCTCCCGTGTGCCCATCTGGGCGGCGGCGGAGATCTCAAAGAAGGGCAGCCCCAGCTGTTCCACATGGGCCCTGAGGGCCTCCAGACCGGTGCGGTCGTAGGCCGCGTCCACCTTGTTGCCCGCCACCAGCATGGGCCGGGCGGCCAGCTCCGGGCTGTACTCCTTCAACTCGGCCTGGATGGCCTCAAAGTCGGCCACCGGGTCCCGTCCCTCGCTGCCCGACACGTCCACCACATGGATGAGCAGGCGGCACCGGTCCACATGGCGCAGGAAATCGTGGCCCAGGCCGGCGCCCTCGCTGGCCCCCTCGATGATGCCGGGGATGTCGGCCAGCACGAAGGACACCCCTTCTTCCACATAGACCACCCCCAGGTTGGGGAAAAGGGTGGTAAAATGGTAGTTGGCGATTTTGGGCTGGGCCTTGGACACCACCGACAAGAGGGTGGATTTGCCCACGTTGGGGAAGCCCACCAGCCCCACGTCGGCCAGCAGCTTCAGCTCCAAAATCACCTCCCGCTCCTCGCCGGGCAGGCCCGCCTTGGCGAAGTTGGGGACCTGCCGGGTGGGGGTGGCAAAGTGCTTGTTGCCCCAGCCGCCGTTGCCCCCTCTGGCCAGGACGAAGGGCTTGTCGCGCTCGGACATATCGCAGATGATCTCGTTGGTCTCGCTGTCCCGCACCACGGTGCCCCGGGGGACCTTGATGATGAGGTTTTCGCCGTCCTTGCCGGAGCAGCGCTTGCCGGCGCCGTCCATGCCGTTGGCGGCCACGTACTTGCGCTTATAGCGGAAATCCATCAGGGTGGACATATGGGAGTTGACCTCCAGGATGACGCTGCCGCCTTTTCCGCCGTCGCCGCCGTCGGGACCGCCGGCGGCCACGTATTTCTCCCGGTGGAAGGACACCGCGCCGTTGCCGCCCTTACCGGCTTTTACGGTGATGCGGGCGGTATCTACAAAGGGTGCTGCCATAAATGCCTCCTTTCAAAGAAGAAAAAAGCCTCGAACGGGGGACCCGTCCGAGGCTTATGATACCCATATTTACTGGGCGATCTCCACGATGGAGACCTGCTTGCGATCCTTACCCAGGCGCTCGAACTTGACGGTACCGTCCTTGAGCGCGAACAGGGTGTCGTCGCTGCCCTTGCCGACGTTGACGCCGGGATGGATGTGGGTGCCCCGCTGGCGAACCAGGATGTTGCCGGCCAGAACGAACTGACCGTCGGCGCGCTTGACGCCCAGACGCTTGGACTCGGAGTCGCGGCCGTTACGGGTGGAGCCGACGCCCTTCTTGTGGGCGAAGAACTGAAGACCGATGTTCAGCATATCGTACACCTCCAAACACATGTAGTAGAGAATGGGTCGTCCGGAATCAATCCTCTTCCAGGACGAGGATATTTTCGGGGTACTCCTCATGGAGCTGGGCCAGATAGACCATAAGGGCGGTCAGAAGGGTCTGACAGGTGCTCTCGTTGGTCTCGCCCAGGCCGCCGGGGAGCTTGAGGGAGATACTGTCCTCCTTGACGCGGACCGAGGCCTCCAGGCCGAGGATGTCGTTGACGGCACACTCGGTGAGCCGGACGGCGCTGGTCACGGCGGCGCAGACGATGTCGCTCCCCGCTTCGGCGTAGCCGCTGTGTCCCCGGACGGAAAAGCCGGTGATGCGGTCGCCCTCCATGCGAAAGGTGACGGTAGTCATACCGTTTCTTACACGGAGATCTTGCCGATGGTCACCTTGGTGTAGGGCTGACGGTGACCCTGACGCTTGTGATAGCCCTTCTTGGGCTTATACTTAAAGACGAGGACCTTCTTACCCTTGCCGTTCTTGACGACGGAAGCGTCCACCTTGGCGCCTTCCACCACGGGGGTGCCGAAGGTAGCGGTCTCGCCGTCGATGACGGCCAGGACCTTGTCAAAAACGATGGCGTCGCCGGCCTCGTTGGGCAGCTTCTCCACAAAGATGGTATCGCCTTCGGCCACCTTATACTGCTTGCCGCCGGTCTCAATAATCGCGTGCATTCTTTTCACTCCTTCATTACGGGCTCGCTGTCGGGGGCGGACGCAAGCGCACGGCTTCGCGCCTCTTGCATACCCATTCAAAGCGGCTATGATAGTATATCAGTTCTTTTTCTCTCTGTCAATGAGGAAAAGCGCCAATTTCTGTCCCGCCGTTTTTCCGTCCGCCGTCGGCGGAAGTACGAAAAAGGGCCCGGCTGCAAATGCAGCTGGGCCCTTGGTGCCTCCGGCCGGAATCGAACCAGCGACACGGGGATTTTCAGTCCCCTGCTCTACCAACTGAGCTACAGAGGCGTTTTTTCGACAGCGTTAGATAGTTTAGCATATCGGCGGCAAAATGTCAATTGAATTTAACGAGAAAAAAAGTTATAATGGGAAAAGTCCCATGAAAACAAGGAGGTCCGTCCATGAAACAAGCGCCACACGCGGCGGTGATCCATGATTTATCCGGTTTCGGCCGCTGTTCCCTGACCATCGCCCTGCCGGTGCTGGCGGCCATGGGGGTGCGCAGCTCGCCCATGCTGACGGCCTATCTCTCGGCCCACACCGCCTATCCCCACCGGGACCGGGCGCTGTTTCAGGACCTGACCGACACCATGCCCGCCGTCAGCGGCCACTGGGGTCTGCTGGGGGCCCGGTTTGACGCCATATACAGCGGCTTTTTGGGGGCGGCGCGGCAGATCGACCTTTTGCGGGAGTTCATCGCCCGTTTCCGCCGGCCGGAGACCCTGGTGCTGGTGGACCCGGTGATGGGAGACCACGGCCGGACCTACGCCACCTGCACCCCCGACCTCTGCGCCCGGATGGGAGCGCTGGCCGCTCAGGCCGATCTCATCACCCCCAACCTGACCGAGGCGGCCCTGCTGCTGGGGGAGCCCTACGGGGCCGTGCCCCACAGTCCGGCGGGTCTGCGGGACTGGCTGGCCCGGCTGAGCCTGGACGGCCGCCGCTCGGTGGTCATCACCGGTGTGCGGCGGGAGGAGGGCTCCATCGGCGCGGGCTGCTTTGACCGGGCCAGCGGGACCTTCAGCTTCCCCCAGACCCGGGAGGAGGCCCGGCAGTTCCCCGGCACCGGCGACCTGTTCGCCAGCGTGCTGCTGGGGGGGCTGCTCCGGGGAATGGGCCTGGATGCCGCCGCCCAGCAGGCGGTGGACTTTGTACAACAATGCGCCGCCCGCACCATCGCCCTGGACACCCCCACCCTGGACGGGGTGGAGTTTGAAGGGCTGCTGGGGCGTCTGGCGGCAGAATGAGAGTTATCGTTCATGTCTGTAAAAATCGGAAACGTAACCATTGACAGCAAGGTGGTTCTGGGTCCCATGGCCGGGGTCACCGACCTGGGCTTCCGGACGGTATGCCGGGAGCTGAGCGGCTGCTACACCGTCACCGAGATGGTGAGCGCCAAGGCCCTGTGCTATCAGGATAAAAAGAGCCTCCCTCTGCTGAAGCTGGGGGAGGGCGAGCACCCCGCCGCCGCCCAGATTTTCGGCAGCGACCCGGCGTGCATGGAGGAGGCGGCGGCCATCGCCGCCCGGGTGTCGGGGGCGGAGGTCATCGACATCAACATGGGCTGTCCGGTGCCAAAAGTGGCCCAGAGCGGCGACGGCTCGGGGCTCATGCGCACCCCCGAGCTGGCGGCCCGGGTAGTAGAGGCGGTGGTCCGGGGGGCCGGCGGCCGTCCGGTGACGGTCAAATTCCGTCTGGGCTGGGACAAGGGCTCCATCAACTGCGTGGAGTTTGCCCGGCTCATGGAGGCCGCGGGGGCGTCGGCGGTGGCGGTCCACGGCCGGACCCGCAAGCAGATGTACGCCGGACAGGCCAACTGGGACTATATCCGTCTGGTCAAGGAGGCGGTGAAGGTGCCGGTCATCGCCAACGGCGACGTGTTCTCCCCCCAGGACGCGGTACGCATCCTGCGCTATACCGGCGCGGACATGGCCATGATCGGCCGGGGGGCCTTTGGCAATCCCTGGCTTTTGCAGCAATGCGCCGCCGCCGCAGAGGGCCGTGAAATTCCGCCTCTTCCGCCGCTGGCCCGGCGGTGCGAGACGGCGGTGCGTCAGTTTGAGATCAACGCCGCCCACAAGGGGGAGAAGATCGCCTGTCTGGAGGCCCGGCGGCATTACGCCTGGTATCTGAAGGGGGTCCCCTACGCGGGCTATTATAAGGAGCAGATCGCCCACATCTCCACCATGGAGGACATTTACCGCATCACGGCGGGCATTCAGCGGGATCTGAAGTGATCCCGCCTTTGGGAAGGACGGTGAGGCCATGTCAACGGAACTGGAGCTGGTTCGCCGGGCAAAGGAGGGCGATGAACAGGCCTTTGCCGGGCTGGTGGAGCAGAATCAGAGCCGCATTTACAATCTGGCCCTGCGGATGACGGGCAACCCGGACGACGCCCTGGAGCTGTCCCAGGAGGCCTTTTTCAACGCCTGGCGGGGCTTGGGGAAGTTCCAGGGGGAGAGCAGCTTTGCCACCTGGCTCTACCGGCTGACCAGCAACGTGTGCATTGACTTTCTCCGGCGGGAAAAGCGGCGCTCCGGCGGCGCTCCGGCGGTGTCGCTGGACGACGAGGAGGCCTACACCCGGGAGGTGCCTGACGAGCGGTACAGCCCCCAGCGGCAGGTGGAGGCCGACGAGACCCGCCGGCTCATCCGGGCGGGGCTGGACGCCCTGAGCGAGGAGCACCGGCAGGTGCTGGAGCTGCGGGAGCTGGACGGTTTCAGCTACGGGCAGATCGCCCGGCTGCTGGACCTGGAGGAGGGGACGGTAAAGTCCCGCATTGCCCGGGCACGGCTGGCGCTGCGAAAATATTTGGTGGAGAACGGGAACTTTTTTACCTCCTCTTCGTCTACTAAGTAGCATTCCAAGAAAGGAGGGCCTTTTTATGATGAATTGCGACCAGGCCCTGGAGCTCATCAGCGCCAGCCTGGACGAATCCCTTACACCGGCGGAGCGGCAGGCGCTGGACAGCCATCTGGCGGATTGCCCCGCGTGCAGGGCCCTTCTGGCCGATTTCCAGAAGATGAACGACGTATTTTCCACCCTGCCCGCAGCGCCGCCCGCCGGTCTGAGCCAGGGCGTGATGGACCGCATCGCCGCTCAGAAGCAGGAGGACGCATCTAAGGTGACGCCCTTCCCGTCCAAAAAGCCCCGGCGCCGGCGCTGGGTCCGCTGGGGCGCCGCCGCCGCGGTGTTCGCGGTGGTGATCCTGGGGGCGGGACGGTCCGGGATGCTGGACGTTCTGGTCTCCCGCAACGCGGGAGCCGCGCCGCCCGCCGTCTCGGACACGGCGGAGAACAGCGCGGCGGAAAGCGACGCGGCGGACGCCGCCTCCCGGCGGTCCTCTGCGGGCGCGGGCGACGCCCAGTCGCCCATTCAGGACGCCGATGTCCCCCAGAGCGACGCCGCCGACCAGGAGATCTCCTTACCCGAAGCGGCGGCAGCCCCCGCCGGGCCCTCCGGGACGGGGGCCGCGGGACAGAGCGGCGACGACACCGCTCTTCCGGCGGACACCCCCCTGCCCACTGTGAACGCACTGACGGTGGGCACGGAGACGCCGGACGCCGGCCCAGAGAAAAACGGGACCTCGCTGACCATTGCCCCCGCTTCCGCCTCCCTGACCGAGGAGGCGGCCGAGACGGCTCTGCTGACCTATCTGGAGGAGGGCGCACCGGAAGGCGGCGCTCTTCCCACGGTGGTCTCCCTGGGCCTCTCGTCCGACGGGACCGGCTGGCTCTTCGCCTGTGAGGCGGGGGACGGCGTCGTCCACTATCAGGTGCCCTGCGACGGCAGCGCCATTGTCTGCCTGTCAGACTGAACGGAGATCGTGACCAGACCGGACGGCGGCGGAGAAGCTTTTCCTCCGGGCCGTCCGGAATTTTTTTGCTTTTCCCGGCGCGATATGGTACAATGGGACTGTTTACAAGGTAAGATGACGGCAGGCGGTATTGGAAATGATGCTTGCCGGTATACAAAACCAACGCGCCTTTGGCGCGGCGGGAAAGGAGGCTGCCATGGAAGAATTGGAGGAGCTGAAAGAACGCATGGCCCAGGACCGGCCTGTGGAGTGGGCGTCCTTCCCCGACCTGGGGCTTTATATGGACCAGATCATCTCCTATATGCCCCGTCAGCTCATCCACTATGGGGAGGGTGAGTTATTGACCTCCGCCATGGTGAATAATTATATCAAGGACGGGCTGCTGCCCCGGGCCGAGGGGAAACGCTATTCCCGTACCCATCTGGCCTATCTGACGGCCATCTGCGTATTAAAGCAGGTGCTGTCCGTCCGTGAGGTCAAGGACCTGCTGGCGGTGGGGGAGTCCCGCAAGGGGAGCGCCGAGGCGCTGTACACCTACTTCTGCAAGCAGCTGGACGGGGTTTTGCGGGAGACGTCGGACTTTCTCCCCCAGGACGGGACGGAGGAGGACCTGCCCCGGCTGGCCCTGGCCCTGGCTCTGCGGAGCTACGCCGACCGGCTGGCCTGCCAGCGGGTGCTGGACATCATGGCCGAGCACGGAATGCCCGCCGAGCCGGCCAACGGCAAACGAAAAAAAGAACGGTAACCGGCAGCGCCGGTTTGTAGGGAGGTAAGCTGCGTTATGAGCGAGTATGTCATCGTCACCGACTCCGCCGCCGATCTGAGCCAGGAGCTGGTCCAGGAGATGGGGGTGGAGGTGCTGCCCCTGTCCTTTGTGGTGGGGGAGCAGACCTATCACAATTACCCGGACAACCGGGAGATGGACCCCAAGGCGTTTTACCGTCACCTGCGGGAGGGCGGCATGGCCACCACCTCGGCGGTGAACGTGAGTCAGTACACCGCCTGTCTGGAGCCGCTGCTCCAGGCGGGAAAGGATGTGCTGATCCTGGCCTTCTCCTCCGGCCTGTCCACCACCTATCAGTCCTCGGCCATCGCCGTCAACGACCTGAAGGAGCAGTATCCAGACCGGAAAATTTATACGGTGGATACCCTGTGCGCCTCTCTGGGCCAGGGCCTGCTGGTGTGGCACGCCGTGCGCAGGCAGAAGATGGGGGCCACCATCGAGGAGGTCCGGGACTGGGCGGAGGCCAACAAGCTCCATCTGTGCCACTGGTTCACCGTGGACGACCTGCACTTTTTGAAGCGGGGCGGCCGGGTGTCGGCGGCCACGGCGGTGGTGGGCACCATGCTGGCCATTAAGCCGGTGCTCCATGTGGACAATGAGGGCCACCTCATCAACATGGCCAAGGCCAGAGGGCGCAGCGGCTCTCTGAAGGCCCTGGTGGACCACATGGCCCAGACGGTCACCCGTCCGGAGGAGCAGGTGGTGTTCATCAGCCACGGCGACTGCCTGGAGGACGCCCATAAGGTGGGCGAGATGGTCCAGCAGCGTCTGGGGGTGCGGCAGGTGGTGTATAACACCATCGGCCCCGTCATCGGCGCCCACGCCGGTCCTGGCACGGTGGCCCTCTTCTTCCTGGGAACGGAGCGCTGACCATGGCGGAGGAACTGAAATGGCTGGAGGTGGTCATCGAGACCACCGAAAACGCGCTGGACGAACTGACGGCAAAACTGACCATGAACGGCATGACCGGCCTGGTCATTGAGGACGAGGCGGATTTTCACGCCTTTTTGGAGCAGAACAAGCAGTACTGGGACTATGTGGACCAGGAGCTGGAGGACAAGATGCGGGGCGTATGCCGGGTGAAGTTTTATGTCACCGACGACGCCGACGGTCAAACGCTGCTGGCACAGTCCCTGGCGGGCATCGACGCACCCTACACCGCCCTTCCCATGGGGGACAACGACTGGGCCCACAGCTGGCAGAAATACTATCAGCCCATGGCGGTGGGCGAAAAGGTCTATATCGTCCCCGAGTGGATGAAGGACGAGCCGGTCCCCGCCGGACGGACCCCCCTCTACCTCAACCCGGGCCTCACCTTCGGCACCGGGTCTCACGCCTCCACCCAGCTCTGCCTGGGCGGTGTGGAGCGGTACGCGGTGAAGGGCGGCAAGTGCCTGGACCTGGGCTGCGGCAGCGGCATTTTGTCCATCGCGGCCCTGGCCCTGGGGATGGGCTCCGCCGTGGCGGTGGACATCGACCCCAAGGCGGTGGACGTGGCCTACGAAAACGCCGCCATGAACGGCATCGGCAAGGACCGGTATAAGGTGCTGGCCGGCGACGTCATCACCGACAAGTCCCTGGTGGACGAACTGGCGGCCCAGCAGTATGAGCTGGTGCTGGCCAACATCGTGGCCGACGTCATCATCCCCCTCTCGGCCAAGGTGGACCGGTTCCTGGCGCCGGGCGGGATGTTCCTCTGCTCGGGCATCATCGACACCCGGGCCGACGAGGTCCGGACCGCGCTGGAATCCCACGGCCTCACCATCGTGGACCGGTGGGAGCAGAAGGGCTGGGTGGCCTTCTCCGCCCGGTTCTGAGCATAAAAAACAAGGGCGTGTCCGCGGCAGATACCGTGGACACGCCCCTTTTCTGTTTGCCTAAAAATTCAGAGCCGGGATGGTAAAGGCCACCTCGCCCAGGATATACCGCACATCCACCGCGCCCAGAGCGGGGTTGCGGCTGTCGTTGGAGATGTTGCGGTTGTCGCCCATGACGAATACGAAGCCCTCCGGCACGGTGATGGTGTCGATCTGCTGCCAGGACTGGCGGATCATATCCTCCTTGATATAGTCCTCCTCCAGCACCTGTCCGTCCACCGTCACGGTGCCGGCCTCGTAGTCGATCTGCACCGTCTGGCCGCCCACGGCGATGACCCGCTTGACGATGGGGCCCTGGATGTTCTCAAAATACTTGGTGAGCACCACGATGTCGCCGTTTTCCGGCGTATAACCCAGTCCGCGCACCACCAGCATGTCCCTGTCGTGCAGGGTGGGGTACATGGAGTCCCCGTCCACCGGGGTGAGCCGTCCCACAAAGGTGAATACCAGGATGATGCCGATGATGACCGGCACCACCGCCTGGAGCCAGCCGTAGAGGCTCTGGCTGAGGGTCTGGGGCTCATCTTCCTTGCTCTGTCTGCGTTCCCGCTTACCTTCCATGGCGTGAAGCTCCTTGCGTTCAGATGGGGAAATGCCCCGGCGGCAGCGCCGTCGGGGCAATCCGGATTCCGGTTATTTGGCGTAATCGACGACCTTGGTCTCCCGGATCATATTGACCTTGATCTGGCCGGGATATTCCAGCTCGTCCTCGATTTTTTTGGCGATGTCCCGGGCCAGGAGCACCATCTGGTCCTCGCTGACCTGGTCGGGCTTGACCATGATGCGGACCTCCCGGCCGGCCTGGATGGCGAAGGACTTTTCCACGCCGGGGAAGGAGGAGGTAACCTCTTCCAGCTTCTCCAGGCGCTTGATGTAGTTCTCCAGATTCTCACGGCGGGCGCCGGGCCGGGCGGCGGAGATGGCGTCGGCCGCCTGCACCAGGCAGGCCACGATGGTCCGGGGCTCCACGTCGTTGTGGTGGGCCTCGATGGCGTGGACCACGTTTTCGTTTTCCCGGTACTTGCGGGCCAGCTCCACGCCGATCTGGACGTGGGAGCCCTCCACCTCGTGGTCGATGGACTTGCCCAGGTCGTGGAGGAGGCCGGCGCGCTTGGCCTCGCCCACGTTGGCGCCGATCTCGGCGGCCAGCAGGCCGGCCAGATGGGCCACCTCGATGGAGTGGTTGAGGACGTTCTGTCCGTAGCTGGTGCGGTACTTCATGCGGCCCAGGAGCTTGACCAGCTCCGGGTGGAGGCCGTGGACGTTGGTCTCAAAGATGGCGCGCTCGCCCTCGGCCTTGATGGTGGCGTCCACCTCCCGCTTGGCCTTTTCCACCATTTCCTCGATACGGGTGGGGTGGATGCGGCCGTCCTGGATGAGCTTTTCCAGGGCGATGCGGGCGATTTCCCGGCGGACGGGGTCGAAGCAGGAGACGGTGATGGCCTCGGGAGTATCGTCGATGATAAGGTCCACCCCGGTCATGGTCTCCAGGGTACGGATGTTGCGGCCTTCCCGGCCGATGATGCGGCCCTTCATCTCGTCGTTGGGCAGGGGAACCACGGAGACGGTGGCCTCAGCCACATGGTCGGCGGCGCAGCGCTGGATGGCCAGAGAGAGGATCTCCCGGGCCTTGGTGTCGGCTTCTTCCTTGTAACGGGTCTCGATTTCCTTGACCTTCATGGCGGCCTCGTGGGTCACGTCGGCCTCGATCTGGGAGATGAGGTAATGCTTTGCCTCCTCGGCGGTAAAGCCGGAGATCCGTTCCAGCACCTCCAGCTGGGTCTTTTTGATGGTCTCCACCTCTTCGCGGGCGGCTTCCAGCTGAGCCAGCTTGGTCTGGAGGCTCTCCTCCTTCTTTTCCATGTTCTCGGTCTTGCGGTCCAGGTTTTCTTCCTTCTGCTGGAGGCGGCGCTCCTGCTTTTGGAGGTCGGCCCGGCTCTCCTTCACTTCCCGCTCGTACTCGTTGCGGGCGCGGAGGATCTCCTCCTTGGCCTCCACCAGGGCCTCGCGCTTTTTGCTCTCGGCGCTTTTGATGGCCTCGTTGATGATGCGCTTGGCCTCATCCTCGGCGCTGGAGATCTCCTTTTCGGCGATGCGCCGGCGGTACTGATAGCCCAGCGGGAACATGATGACCGTAAACACCACGGCGGTTATCAAAAAGGTAATAATATATGGCATCAAATGTTGTTTACACCTCCACTTTCAAATTTGTCTATATGAGCCATAGCGTCCCTTGCAGAACGGCCCGGAAATTGGGCGATTCTTACAAAAAACAAAAAACTTCCCCTCACGTTTTTCCATTATGACTTCCAATCTATTTTAGTGCTAATGATACCCTTCTGTCAAGAAAATTTGTGTGCGGCGCTGCAAGTTATTTGGACATCATGTGCATTTTTTGTCCCCTTTCCCCCCGATTGACAGGGGGAGAGGGGGCTTTTATAATGGGGAGCAACGGACCGTCCGTCCTGTCGGAAGCGGCTGCGGAGGGCGGTATTTCAGTAAAGGAAGGGTGCTTTTTATGTCAGAACGGACCAGCGCCGGCAAAAAAGCCGGTCCGCCGCCGGCGGGGGCGCTGCGGAGTCTGCCCCGGGTGGACGCGCTTTTGTCCCATCCCCGCCTGGCGGAGAGCGGTCTGCCCCGGTGGGCGCTGCGGACGGCGGTGCGAAAGACCCTGGACGAGGCCCGGGCCGCGCTCACAGAGGGCCGGCGGACGGCGGCCCCCACGGAAGAGGAGGCGGCGGCGCTGGCCCTGTCCCGGGCGGAGGCGCTGCTCCGACCCCGGCTGCGCCCGGTGGTCAACGGCACGGGGGTGGTGCTCCACACCAATCTGGGGCGGGCGCCTCTGAGCCGGCGTGCGGCGGAGGCGGCGGCGGCGGTGTCCGCCGGCTGGTCCACCCTGGAGTACGACCTGTCCGCCGGCGGGCGGGGGAGCCGGCAGGCCCACGTCAAGCGGCTGCTGTGCGCCCTCACCGGGGCGGAGGACGCCCTGGCGGTGAACAACAACGCCGCGGCGGTGCTGCTGATGCTGGCGGCGGCGGGGAGCGGAAAGGGGGTGGCCCTGTCCCGTGGGGAGCTGGTGGAGATCGGGGGCAGCTTCCGGGTGCCCGACATCATGGCCCGCAGCGGCGCCCGGCTGGTGGAGGTGGGGACCACCAACAAGACCCATCTGTCCGACTACCGCCGGGCGCTGGACGCCGGAGCGGCCCAAGTCCTCCTCAAGGTCCACACCAGCAATTTTCAGGTGGTGGGCTTCACCCAGTCGGTGGGGCTGGCCCGGCTGGCCCGGCTGGCGGAGGAGCGGTGCGTGCCGCTGCTCTACGACATGGGCAGCGGCGGGCTTTATCCCCATCCCGCCCTGCCGGACGGCCCCACGGCGTCGGAGAGTCTGGCCGCCGGGGCGGACGTGGTGTGCTTTTCGGGGGACAAGCTGCTGGGCGGTCCCCAGGCGGGGATTCTGTTGGGGCGAAGGCGCTGGATCGGGGCCATGGCCGCCGACCCGCTGGCCCGGGCGCTGCGGCCGGACAAACTGACTCTGGCGGCGCTGGAGGCCACTCTGCTGGCCTGGCAGGACCCGGAGGGCGCCTGGGAGCTGCCGGTGCTGTCCATGCTGGGCGCCTCTCCCCAGGCGCTGGAGGCCCGGGCCCGGGAGGGCGCGGCGTACCTGTCCCAGGCGGGCGGCGGGCGGTGCCGGGTGGCGGTGACGCCGGTATCCGGCCCGGTGGGGGGCGGCTCGCTGCCGGGGGTGGAGCTGTCCGGCTGGGCGGTGTCGCTGGTCCCTCTGCGGGGGGGCGTGGCCGGGCTGGAGCGGCATTTCCGGAGCTGGACCCCCGCCATCGTGGGCCGGGTCCACAAGGGCGCCCTGCTGCTGGACGTGCGCACCCTCCGCCCGGAGGACTGGCCGGACATCGCCGCCGCCCTGGCGGCCTATGACCCGGAGGAGGGACGGACATGAAGCATGTGGTGCTGGCGGCGGCGGGCCATGTGGACCACGGCAAGACCGCCCTGGTCCGCGCCCTCACCGGGGTGGACACCGACACCCTGCCCGAGGAGAAGCGCCGGGGGCTGAGCATCGAAACCGGCTTTGCCCCCCTGGACCTGGCGGACGGGGTGCAGATCAGCCTGGCGGACGTGCCGGGCCACGCCCGCCTGATCCCCCACATGCTGGCGGGGGTGTGCGGGGCGGACGGGTTTCTTTTGGTCATTGCCGCCGACGAAGGGGTCATGCCCCAGACGGCGGAGCATCTGGACCTTCTGACCATTCTGGGGATAAAGCGGGGGATAATCGCCCTGACCAAAACCGACCGGGTGGACGGGGAGACCCTGGACCGGCGGCGGGAGGAGATTGCCCGCTGGGCGGCGGCCCGCGGTCTGTCCGGTATGCCCATCTGCCCGGTGTCGGCGGTGACCGGCCGGGGCCTGGACGGTCTGCGGGCGGCGCTGGCGGCGCTGGCGGAGGCGGTCCAACCCCGGGAGACAGGGCTTCCCTTTCGGCTGTGGGTGGACCGGGTGTTTTCCATCCCCGGGCAGGGCACCGTGGTCACCGGCACGGCGGCCCAGGGCCGGGCGGCGGTGGGCGAAACCCTCTGCTTCTATCCCGGCGGGACACCGGCGCGGGTGCGGAGCATCCAGCGCCACGGCCAGCCCTGCGAGACCCTGTGGGCGGGAATGCGGGGCGGGCTCAATCTGGC
>NZ_JACLZC010000064.1 GCF_016901735.1 Pseudoflavonifractor phocaeensis
GGGCCGTTCCTATATGGAAAATCGAAAAACGATCCTGCGGCAATCTGCATTCTTCCCGCAGGATACTTTCATTTTGATAGGAGTCAACAGGCTTTTTCGACAAGCCGAGAGCCCCGGCTCCTGAAGCGGAGCCGGGGCTCTTTTCCTTGCCGCAAAAAGACAAAAAACAGCCCCAGGACCAGGGGTCCTGGGGCTGTCTGGCTTGTACAAGCGAACGGGAGGAAATTACTCCTCGATGTCGATGACGACGCCGGAGCCAACGGTACGGCCGCCCTCGCGGATAGCGAAGCGGAGGCCCTTCTCGATGGCGATGGGGGTGATCAGCTCCACCTTCATGTCGACGTTATCGCCGGGCATGCACATCTCGGTGCCCTCGGGCAGGGTGATGATGCCGGTCACGTCGGTGGTACGGAAGTAGAACTGGGGACGATAGTTGTTGAAGAAGGGGGTGTGACGGCCGCCCTCGTCCTTGCTCAGGACGTACACCTGGCCCACGAACTTGGTGTGGGGGTGAATGGAGCCGGGCTTACAGAGCACCTGGCCGCGCTCCACGTCGGTCTTGGCGATACCACGGAGCAGAGCGCCCACGTTGTCGCCGGCCTCGGCGTAATCCAGGGTCTTGCGGAACATCTCCAGACCGGTCACGACGGTGGACTTCTTCTCATCGGACAGGCCGACGATCTCCACGGTCTCACCAGTCTTGACAACACCGCGCTCCACGCGGCCGGTGGCCACGGTGCCGCGGCCGGAGATGGTGAACACGTCCTCGACGGGCATCAGGAAGGGCAGGTCGTCGTTACGGGCGGGAGTGGGGATATAGCTGTCGACAGCGTCCATCAGCTCCTTGATGCAGGCGTAGTCGGGATCGTCCACGCCGCCCTCGCAGGTCAGAGCGTTCAGGGCGGAGCCCTTGATGACGGGGATGTCGTCGCCGGGGAATTCATAGCCAGTCAGGGTCTCGCGGACCTCCATCTCAACCAGCTCCAGCAGCTCCTCGTCGTCCACCTGGTCGCACTTGTTCAGGAAAACGACCATGGCGGGCACGCCCACCTGACGGGCCAGCAGGATGTGCTCCTTGGTCTGAGCCATGGGGCCGTCGGTGGCGGCGATGACCAGGATGGCGCCGTCCATCTGAGCAGCACCGGTGATCATGTTCTTGATATAGTCGGCGTGGCCCGGGCAGTCAACGTGGGCATAGTGACGGGCGTCAGTCTCGTACTCCACGTGGGCGGTGTTGATGGTGATGCCGCGCTCGCGCTCCTCAGGAGCCTTATCGATGCTGGAGTAGTCCTCGTACTGAGCCTGACCCTTCAGAGCCAGATACTTGGTGATAGCGGCGGTGAGGGTGGTCTTGCCGTGGTCAACGTGGCCGATGGTGCCGATGTTGACATGGGGCTTGGTGCGCTCAAATTTAGCCTTAGCCATGTTTGGTATCCTCCTTACGGTTGTTCATAAATAATGGGTTGGCACCCGTGATAACGATGCTATTCTATCCTATTACCGGACAGATTGCAACTATTTTTTCGCGGGCGCTTAGTCCGCGTCTCTGCGGCCGCGCTCGGCGATGATCTTCTCGGCGATATTCTTGGGGATCTCCATATAATGGGAGGGCTCCATGGAATACTGGCCGCGGCCCTGGGTACGGGAGCGGAGGTCGGTGGCGTAGCCGAACATCTCGCTCAGGGGTACGGAAGCGCTGATGGCCTGGGCGCCCGGACGGGCTTCCATGCCGTTGATCTGTCCGCGGCGGCTGTTCAGGTCGCCGATGACGTCGCCCATATAATCCTCGGGGACGATGACGTCCACCTTCATGATGGGCTCGAGGAGCACGGGGTTGGCCTTGCGGCAGGCCTCCTTGAAGGCCATGGAGCCGGCAATCTTAAAGGCCATTTCAGAGGAGTCCACCTCGTGGTAGGAGCCGTCGTACAGGGTGACCTTCACGTCCTCCACGGGATAGCCGGCCATGACGCCGGCCTGCATCGCGCCCTGGATACCGGCGTCCACCGCGGGGATATACTCCTTGGGGATGGCGCCGCCCACAATGGCGTTGACAAACTCGTAGCCCTTGCCGGACTCGTTGGGCTCCACACGGATCTTAACGTGACCGTACTGGCCCTTACCGCCGGACTGACGGGCATACTTGGTGTCCTGCTCGACGCTCTTCTTGATAGTCTCCTTGTAGGCCACCTGGGGAGCGCCCACATTGGCCTCCACCTTGTACTCGCGGAGCAGACGGTCCACGATGATCTCCAGATGGAGCTCGCCCATGCCGGCGATGATGGTCTGACCGGTCTCTTCGTCGGTGTAGGTCTTGAAGGTGGGGTCCTCTTCGGCCAGCTTGGCCAGGGCGATGCCCATCTTCTCCTGACCGGCCTTGGTCTTGGGCTCGATGGCAACGCGGATGACGGGCTCGGGGAACTCCATGGACTCCAGAATAATGGGAGCCTTCTCGTCGCACAGGGTATCGCCGGTGGTGGAGTTCTTCAGGCCGATGACGGCGGCGATGTCGCCGGAGTAAACGGTATCAATGTCCTCACGGTGGTTGGCGTGCATCTGGAGGATGCGGCCGATGCGCTCACGCTGCTTCTTGGTGGAGTTGAGCACGGTGGTACCGGTGTTGAGGATACCGGAGTAAACGCGGATAAAGGACAGACGGCCCACGAAGGGATCGGTGGCGATCTTGAAGGCCAGAGCGGAGAAGGGGGCGTTGTCGTCGGCGGGACGCTCGTCCTCTTCCTCGGTGTCGGGGTTGACGCCCTTGATGGCGGGGATGTCCACGGGGGAGGGCATATAGTCCACGATGGCGTCCAGCAGCTTCTGCACGCCCTTGTTGCGGTAGGAGGTGCCGCACACCACGGGAACCAGCAGGTTCTCGATGGTGCCCTTACGCAGGGCGGCGCGGATCATCTCCTGGGGCACGGGCTGCTCCTCCAGGACCAGCATCATGATCTCCTCGTCGATGTCGGCCACGGCGTCCAGCAGCTTGCTGCGGTACTCCTTGGCCAGCTCCATCATGTCCTCGGGGATCTCTTCCACCCGCATGTCCTTGCCCATCTCGTCGTAGTAGATGTCGGCGTCCATCTCCACCAGGTCGATGATACCCTTGAAGGTCTCCTCGGCGCCGATGGGGAGCTGGATGGGCACGGCGTTGCACTTGAGGCGGTCGTGGATCATGTTGAGCACGTTGTAGAAGTCAGCGCCCATGATGTCCATCTTGTTGACGTAGATCATGCGGGGGACCTTGTAGTGGTCGGCCTGACGCCACACGGTCTCGGACTGAGGCTCAACGCCGCCCTTGGCGCACATGACGGTTACGGAGCCGTCCAGCACGCGCAGGGAGCGCTCCACCTCCACGGTGAAGTCCACGTGGCCCGGGGTGTCGATGATGTTGATACGGGTCTGGGGGAACTGGTCCTTGGTGCCCTTCCAGTAGCAGGTGGTGGCGGCGGAGGTGATGGTAATGCCGCGCTCCTGCTCCTGAGCCATCCAGTCCATGGTGGCGGTACCGTCGTGGGTCTCGCCGATCTTATAGTTGACGCCGGTGTAGTACAGGATACGCTCGGTCGTCGTGGTCTTACCGGCATCGATGTGGGCCATGATGCCGATGTTGCGGGTATTTTCCAGGGTAACTTTTCTAGCCATCTTGTTACTCCTTACCAGCGGTAGTGAGCGAAGGCCTTGTTGGACTCAGCCATCTTATGGGTGTCCTCGCGCTTCTTGACGGCGGAACCCAGGTTGTTGGCGGCGTCCATGATCTCGCCGGCCAGGCGCTCCTTCATGGTCTTTTCGCTGCGCTTGCGGGAGTAACCGGTGAGCCAGCGCAGACCCAGGGTCTGACGGCGCTCGGGGCGAACCTCGATGGGCACCTGGTAAGTGGCGCCGCCCACGCGGCGGGCCTTAACCTCCAGGGACGGCATGATGTTCTCCAGAGCGGCGGTGAAAACCTCCAGGGGGTCCTTGTCGGTCTTCTCCTTGATGATATCAAAGGCGCTGTAAACCACCTTCTGGGCCACGCCCTTCTTGCCGTCGAGCATGATGCTGTTGACCAGCTTGGTCACCAAAATGGAATTGTAAAGCGGATCGGGCAGAACCTCCCGCTTGGGTACATTACCTCTTCTGGGCACTTTGCTTCCCTCCTTCATAGTATGATTTCATAGGTACTCGAACCGTCTGCAAACGGCCCGTGTATAGACAAGTGCCTGCTTGTCTTGTGCCTGCCGAGAGGTTTACCCATCTATATGAATAAACGACTCTTGGCAAAGCCTGGCTTTGCGCAGAGCGCAAACATCAATTCAGTGGCATCCCTTGGGGATGCGGGTACAAAAACGGCAGATTACTTCTTGCCGCCCTTGCCGGCCTTGGGCCGCTTGGCGCCGTACTTGGAACGGGCCTGCATACGGCCGTTGACGCCCTGGGTGTCCAGAGTACCGCGGATGATGTGGTAACGCACACCGGGAAGGTCCTTAACACGGCCGCCGCGGATCATCACCACGGAGTGCTCCTGCAGGTTGTGGCCAACACCGGGGATATAGGCGGTGACCTCGTAGCCGTTGGTCAGACGCACACGGGCGATCTTACGAAGCGCGGAGTTAGGCTTCTTGGGGGTGGCGGTACGGACCGCGGTGCACACACCTCTTTTCTGGGGAGAGGGCAGGTCGGTCTGACGGTTCTTCAGGGTGTTCAGGCCGTACTGCATGGCGGGGGAGTTGGACTTGTAGGAAGCCTGCTCACGACCCTTGCGCACGAGCTGGTTGAACGTAGGCATGGAATTTCCTCCTTTCTTTTGAGCTGATTCTATTATTTTAACAGCATAATCAAAAATTATACCATTAAAACCGAAGTTGTCAGCGCAGCAGCGCCGCCACGGCGGAGCCCACCGCGATGCCGCAGGCATTGCCCAGATCCTTCATCCGGGCCACCCGCTCCACCGGTACGCCCCGTTCGGCGCACATGGCGGAGACAGGCTCCACCACCCGGGGGTCTGCATCGTCGGCCAAAAAGACGCGGACAGCTCTGCCGTCCCCCAAAGCCCGCTTGGTCTGCTTGACGCCCACCACTTTGGGCTGCTTTTTGAGTTCCTCCAGCATTTGGTCCGCCTCCTTTGCTCTCATCGGGGCGCGTCTTTGGAAAAATGCCTTTCCGCTGGAGACACGCCTGCGCGATTTTGGATTATATCATAGGATGTGCTGGAAGTCAAGCATATAGAGCCACTTTTTTCTCCATTTTCTCCAATTTTGCTGACATTCCGGCGTTTTTCTGGAAGGAGCCGGTTCCAGCGCCGGTCCTTTGGTGAAAACTCCCATAGCCCGGAAAAACCGCCCCCCAAAACCGAAAGCGGGGACCGGAGCAGTCCGCCCCGGTCCCCGCCGCGTATGCCAAAAAATCGAGGGTTCGCTTCTTACTCCCCGTCGTCCTCGCCGGAGGCCAGGACCTCCACCGACAGGATCTCGTCCTCGGCCTGGAAGGCCTCCTCGTCCTGCTCCTCGTGGTCGTGGTCATGGCCGCAGCCGCAGGCCTGACCCTCCTCGTCCATCCGGTCGTACTTGCGGTACACCGCCAGACCGGAGCCGGCCGGGATCAGCTTGCCGATGATGACGTTCTCCTTCAGGCCCAGCAGGTGGTCCACCTTGCCCTTGATGGCCGCCTCGGTGAGCACCTTGGTGGTCTCCTGGAAGGAGGCGGCGGACAGGAAGGACTCGGTGGCCAGAGAGGCCTTGGTGATGCCCATGAGCAGGCGGGTACAGGTGGGCAGGCGCAGCTCCATGCCGTCGTTGGTCTCGCCGGCATCAATGCGCTTCTGCACGGCGGCCTTGGCGTCCTCAAACTCCACCAGCTCGATGGTGGAGCCGGAGAGCAGATCGGAGTCGCCGGCGTCCTCCACCCGGACCTTGCGCATCATCTGGCGGCAGATAACCTCGATGTGCTTGTCGTTGATGTCAACGCCCTGCTGACGGTAGGGCTTCTGCACTTCCTGAATGAGGTAGTCGTATACCGCGTGGATGCCGCGGACCCGGAGCACGTCCTGGGGATAGAGGGCGCCTTCGGTGAGGGCAAAGCCCTTCTCCACCCGCTCGCCGTCCTTGACCCGGATGCCCGCGCTGTACGGCAGGGCGTAGGACACCACCTCGCCGTCGTCGGCGGTGATGGTCACGTTGGCCATGGTGTTGCGCTTGGTCTCCTCGATGGTCACCCGGCCGGAGATCTCGGCCAGCTGGGCCATCTTCTTGGGACGGCGGGACTCGAAGAGCTCCTCAACGCGGGGCAGACCTTGGGTGATGTCGCCGCCGGCCACGCCGCCGGTGTGGAAGGTACGCATGGTCAGCTGGGTGCCGGGCTCGCCGATGGACTGGGCCGCGATGATACCCACGGCCTCGCCCTCGCCCACCGGCTCGCCGATGGCCAGGTTGATGCCGTAGCACTTGGAACATACCCCGCTCCGGGCGCGGCAGGTCAGCACCGAGCGGATCATCACCTCATGGATGCCGTGGGCCTCCAGAAGCTTGGCGTCGTCGGGCGTCATCATGGTGTCCTTGGAGATGAGGACCTCGCCGGTCTGGGGATCGCAGATGTCGTTGACCGGATAGCGGCCCTTCAGGCGCTCGCCGAAGGTCTCGATGACCTGGCCGTTCTCGCTGATCTCGCTGACCAGGATGCCGTCGTCGGTGCCGCAGTCGTGCTCCCGGATGATGACCTCCTGGGACACGTCCACCAGACGGCGGGTCAGGTAACCGGAGTCGGCGGTACGCAGAGCCGTATCGGCCATACCCTTACGGGCGCCTCTGGCGGAGATGAAGTACTCCAGCACAGACAGACCTTCACGGAAATTGGACTTGATGGGGATCTCGATGGTGCGGCCGGAGGTGTCGGCCATCAGGCCGCGCATACCGGCCAGCTGACGGATCTGGGCGGAGGAACCACGGGCGCCGGAGTCGGCCATCATCCAGATGGGGTTGTACCGGTCCAGGCCCTCCATCAGGGCGTTGGACACGTCGGCGGTGGTCTTTTCCCAGGTCTTGACCACCAGACGATAGCGCTCGTCGTCGGTCAGGAAGCCGCGCTTATACTGCCGCTCGATCTTGACGATCTCCTTCTCGGTATCGGCAATGAGGCCGTACTTCTTTTCGGGGATGGTCATGTCGTAGATGGAGACCGTCAGGGAGCCCCGGGTGGAGAATTTATAGCCCTTGGCCTTGATGGTGTCCAGCACGCCGGCGGAGACGGTAAATCCGTGCTTGGTGATGCACTTGTCAATGATCTTGCCCAGCTGCTTCTTGCCGGTGATGAAGTTGATCTCCGGCTCAAACATCTGGTCGGGATCGGTGCGGTCCACAAAGCCCAGATCCTGGGGGATGCCCTCGTTGAAGATCAGACGGCCCACGGTGGTACGGACCAGCTTATAGCGCTTTTCGCCGTCCACCTCGGCGCAGCGGCGGACCATGATGGGCACATGGAGCTCCAGCTCCCCCTCGTCGTAGGCCAGGCGGGCCTCGATGTCGTCGGCAAAGGTGCGCAGATGCTCGGGGGGCAGCTGACCCTCGGGGGTCTCGGCGGCCACGCCGGCGTAAGTGGGAATATCGTCCAGCGCGCCGGGGTTCTTCACCCAGATCAGATCGTCGGCGCTGATGTCGCCGCTCTCCAGGGCGGCGCGGACGGCGGCGCAGTCCTCATAGGTCTCGCCGGGGGTGTGGTCGGCGTACTTCTCATAGGTGAGGTAGTAGGAGCCCAGCACCATGTCCTGGGTGGGAACGGTGACGGGGCCGCCGTCCTGGGGCCGCAGCAGGTTGTTGGCCGAGAGCATCAGCACCCGGGCCTCGGTCTGGGCCTCGGCGGACAGGGGCACGTGGACGGCCATCTGGTCGCCGTCAAAGTCGGCGTTGAAGGCGGTACACACCAGGGGATGGAGCTTGATGGCCCGGCCTTCCACCAGCACCGGCTCGAAGGCCTGGATGCCCAGACGATGCAGCGTGGGGGCGCGGTTGAGCATGACGGGATGCTCCTTGATGACGAACTCCAGGGCGTCCCACACCTCGGCCTTGCCCTTGTCCACCATCTTCTTGGCGGACTTGATGTTGTTGGCCACGCCGTCCTCCACCAGCTTCTTCATCACAAAGGGCCGGAAGAGCTCGATGGCCATTTCCTTGGGCAGACCGCACTGGTAGATCTTCATCTCGGGGCCGACCACGATGACCGAACGGCCGGAGTAGTCCACGCGCTTGCCCAGCAGGTTCTGGCGGAAGCGGCCCTGCTTGCCCTTGAGCATATCGGAGAGGGACTTCAGAGCCCGGTTGTTGGCGCCGGTGACGGCCCGGCCCCTTCTCCCGTTGTCGATGAGGGCGTCCACCGCCTCCTGGAGCATCCGCTTTTCGTTGCGGACAATGATGTCGGGGGCGTTGAGCTGGATGAGCCGTTTCAGGCGGTTGTTGCGGTTGATGACCCGGCGATAGAGGTCGTTCAGGTCGCTGGTGGCGAAGCGGCCGCCGTCCAGCTGCACCATGGGGCGCAGCTCGGGAGGGATCACCGGCAGCACATCAATGATCATCCACTCCGGCTTGTTGCCCGAGATGCGGAAGGCGTCCACCACCTCCAGGCGCTTGACGATGCGGGCCTTTTTCTGGCCGGAGGCGTCCTTCAGCTCGGCGCGGAGCTGCTCGGAGAGCTGCTCCAGGTCGATGTCCTGCAAGAGCTTCTTGATGGCCTCGGCGCCCATGCCGGCGTCGAAATCATCCTCATATTTTTCCCGCATGTCCCGGTATTCCTTCTCCGAGAGGAGCTGGTTCTTGCTCAGGGTGGAGAAGCCGGGATCGGTAACGATATAGCTGGCGAAGTAGAGCACCTTCTCCAGCACCCGGGGGGAGATGTCCAGCAGCAGGCCCATCCGGGAGGGGATGCCCTTGAAATACCAGATGTGGCTCACGGGAGCGGCCAGCTCGATGTGGCCCATCCGCTCGCGGCGGACCTTGGCCCGGGTGACCTCCACGCCGCAGCGGTCGCAGATCTTGCCCTTGTAGCGGATCTTCTTATACTTGCCGCAGTGGCACTCCCAGTCCTTGGTGGGGCCAAAGATGCGCTCGCAGAAAAGGCCGTCCCGCTCCGGCTTGAGGGTGCGGTAGTTGATGGTCTCCGGCTTCTTCACCTCGCCGTAGGACCACTCGCGGATCTTCTCCGGGGAGGCGATCCCAATTTGGATGGCGTCAAATTCAGCGTAACTCATAAGTTCGATCGTTCCTCCCTCTCTTTATTCCATATCCTGATCGTCCAGGAAGGCTTCGTCGCCGTCGTCGCCCTCGTCATCGCTGACGGCCAGGTCGTCGTCGTCGCTGCCCTCCTTGAGGGTGAAGCCGGCGGCGGCAAAGGCGCTCTCGCCCTCGCTCTGATAGCCGTAATAGTCGTCGTCGTCCCGGACCCGGTCAGGCTGGTAGAACTCCTCTTCGTCGTCCTTGAGCTCGATCTCACAGCCGTTCTGATCCAGGACCTTAATGTCCAGACACAGGGACTGGAGCTCCTTGACCAGCACCTTGAAGGACTCTGGCACGCCGGGCTTGGGCACGTTGTGGCCCTTGACAATGGCCTCGTAGGTGCGCACGCGGCCGGTGACGTCGTCCGACTTGACGGTGAGGATCTCCTGGAGGGTGTAGGCGGCGCCGTAGGCCTCCAGGGCCCACACCTCCATCTCGCCGAAGCGCTGGCCGCCGAACTGGGCCTTGCCGCCCAGCGGCTGCTGGGTGACCAGGGAGTAGGGGCCGGTGGAACGGGCGTGGATCTTATCGTCCACCAGATGGTGGAGCTTGAGGAAGTACACATAGCCCACGGTGACTCGGTTATCAAACCGCTCGCCGGTACGGCCGTCATACAGCCAGCTCTTGCCGTCCTCGGACAGGCCGGCCAGCTTGAGGGTCTCGGCGATGTCCTTCTCGTCGGCGCCGTTGAAGATGGGGGTGGCCACCTTCCAGCCCAGGGTCTTGGCGGCGTAGCCCAGATGGACCTCCAGCACCTGACCGATGTTCATACGGGAAGGCACGCCCAGGGGGTTCAGCACGATATCCAGCGGCGTGCCGTCGGGCAGGAAGGGCATATCCTCCTGGGGCATGATGCGGGACACAACACCCTTGTTGCCGTGGCGGCCGGCCATCTTGTCGCCCACGGAGATCTTACGCTTCTGGGCGATATAGACCCGGACCACCTCGTTGACGCCGGGAGACAGCTCGTCGCCCGCCTCACGGGTAAAGACCTTTACGTCCAGAATGATGCCGCTCTCGCCGTGGGGCACCTTGAGGGAGGTGTCGCGCACCTCCCGGGCTTTCTCGCCAAAGATGGCGCGGAGGAGCCGCTCCTCGGCGGTGAGGTCGGTCTCGCCCTTGGGGGTAACCTTGCCCACCAGGATGTCGCCGGCGTGGACCTCGGCGCCCACCCGGATGATGCCCCGCTCGTCCAGATCCTTCAGGGCGTCCTCGCCCACGTTGGGGATGTCGCGGGTGATCTCTTCGGGACCCAGCTTGGTGTCCCGGCTCTCGGTCTCGTACTCCTCGATGTGGATGGAGGTGAACACATCCTCCTTGACCATACGCTCATTGAGCAGGATGGCGTCCTCGTAGTTGTAGCCTTCCCAGGTCATGAAGCCCATGAGGATGTTCTTGCCCAGGGCGATCTCGCCGTTGGAGGTGGCGGGGCCATCCACCAGCACCTCGCCCTTCTTCACCCGCTGGCCGGCGTTGACGATGGGACGCTGGTTGATGCAGGTGGTATGGTTGGAGCGGAGGAATTTGGTCAGCTTATACTCCTTGGGGCCCAGGGTGTCATAGCGGACGGTGATATACTGGGCGGACACCTTGGTGACGGTGCCGTCCTCCTCGGCCAGAATGACGATCTCAGAGTCCACGCAGTTCTTGTGCTCCTGGCCGGTGGCCACGATGGGGGCCTCGGTGGTCAGCAGGGGCACGGCCTGACGCTGCATGTTGGCGCCCATCAGGGCACGGTTGGCGTCGTCGTTCTGGAGGAAAGGGATCATGGCGGTGGCGATGGACACCATCATCTTGGGGGAGACGTCCACATAGTCCACCTGATCCTTGTCCACGTCCACGATCTCGTTTCTGTGACGGCAGGTGATACGCTGGTTGACGAAGCAGTTGTTCTCGTCCACCGGCTCGGTGGCCTGGGCGATGGTGAACTCGTCCTCCACGTCGGCGGTCATATAGTGGATCTCGTCGGTGACCCGGCAGGTGCTCTTATCCACCTTGCGGTAGGGCGCCTCGATGAAGCCGTAGCGGTTCACCCGGGCGTAGGAGGCCATATAGGAGATCAGGCCGATGTTGGGACCTTCGGGGGTCTCAATGGGGCACAGGCGGCCGTAGTGGGAGTAGTGGATATCGCGCACGTCGAAGGAGGCCCGGTCACGGCTCAGACCGCCGGGGCCCAGGGCGGACATACGGCGCTTGTGGGTCAGCTCTGCCAGGGGGTTGGTCTGGTCCATAAACTGGCTCAGGGGGCTGCTGCCGAAAAACTCCTTGATGGCGGCGGTGACGGGCCGGATGTTGATGAGGGACTGGGGGGTGACGATGTCCAGGTCCTGGATGGTCATACGCTCCCGGATGACCCGCTCCATGCGGGAAAAGCCGATGCGGAACTGGTTTTGGAGCAGCTCGCCCACGCAGCGCAGACGGCGGTTGCCCAGATGGTCGATGTCGTCGGCGGTGCCCACGCCGTGGGCCAGGCAGTTGAGGTAGTTGATAGAGGCCATGATGTCGTCCACGATGATGTGCTTGGGCACCAGGTCGTCCACATGGTCGGCAATGGCTTCCTTCAGCTCCTCGCCCGTAAACTGGCTCATCAGCTCCATGAGGACGGTGTAGCGCACCTTCTCGGTGATGCCGCACTCCTCCGGGTCGAAGTCCACAAAGTCGGACATCTTGACCATGTGGTTGGAGAACACCCGGACCGGGGTGCCGTCCACGTCCACCACGGCCTCATTGACGCCCCGTTTCTCCAGCTCATAGGCCTGCTCCCGGGTGAGGGTCACGCCGGGCTCAAAGATGATCTCGCCGGTGCCCGGGTCCACCACGGGGAGGGCCAGGGTCTGGCCGGTGAGGCGGGGACCCATGGCCAGCTTCTTGTTGAACTTATAGCGGCCCACGGCGGACAGATCGTACCGGCGGGGGTCAAAGAAAAGGGCGTTGATGAGGCTCTCGGCGGAGTCCACCGTGGGGGGCTCGCCGGGACGGAGCTTGCGATAGATCTCCAGCAGCGCGTCCTCATAGGTCTTGCAGGTGTCCTTTTCCAGCGTGGCCAGGATGCGGGGGTCCTCGCCGAACATCTCGATGATCTCCGGATCGGTACGGGGGCCCACGGCACGGATCAGGCAGGTGACGGGCAGCTTGCGGTTTTTGTCGATGCGGACATAGAATACGTCGGACAGATCGGTCTCATACTCCAGCCAGGCGCCCCGATAGGGGATGACGGTGGTGGTGTAGGTGACGTTGTCCGCCTTATCGGCCATGCGGCCGTAGTAGATGCCGGGAGAGCGGACGATCTGGGAGACGATGACGCGCTCGGCGCCGTTGATGACAAAGGTGCCGGCCTGGGTCATGATGGGGAAGTCGCCCATAAAGAGCTCCTGCTCCTTGATCTCCTCGGTCTCCTTGTTGCGCAGGCGGACCTTCACCTTGATGGGGGCGGCGTACGTGGCGTCTCTGGCCTTGCACTCCTCCACGTTGTACTTGGGGGGCTCATCCATGGTGTAGTCGATGAAGGAGAGCTCCAGATTGCCGGCGTAGTCGGTGATGCAGGAGACATCCTTAAAGACCTCCCGCAGCCCCTTGTCCAGGAACCACTGGTAGGAGCTCTTCTGCACCTCCAGCAGGTTGGGCATCTCCAAGATCTCCTCATGGCGGGCAAAGCTCTTGCGCAGGGTGTTGCCGTAGTAGACATCCTTGATCCTGTCTGTGACCATTCGAGTGACCATTCCTTTCCCTAAAACATCTGCGGCAGGAAAACCTGCCTGGGCGGACAGCGTCCAAAAAAGCTGGGGTACTTTGCGATTTTACCGGCAAAAAACGGAGGGGTTACACCCCGTTGTTTCCCGGTAAAACCGCATTTCTTCCGTCATTTTATCCAAATCCGCACCCCGGAGAAATCATGATACGCACGAGCGCGTTGTCACCAACTTTCCCATTGCCCTTGCGGCGGAGGCGCGGAGGTGTTATACTCTTTTCAGTTGAATTGCCGGAAGCATCGTGTTGTACCCAAACGATAAGAGCGTTTTAGTATACCATGAAATCCCTTCCGCGTCAAGCGCTGTGCGTCTTTTGCCCGGAATATTTCCGGGCTTTTTTATTCTCTTCCGGAGGTCCCGCCATGACTGCATCCTTCCGTTCCCGCCGGTTCGTCCTCTGCTGCGCCGCTCTGGGCGGGCTGCTCCTTCTGCTCACCGGCGGTTTCGTCTTTCGGCTGGCGCTGGGCGGCGTTCCGGCCCGGCTCTCGGTGCTGCTCTGTCTGGCCGCCTTGCTGCTGCTGGCCCTGGCCCTGCTGCGCCGGGAGGGCTGCGGCCGTCAGATTCTGCCGGCGCTGCTCCTTCCCATTGCCCTGGCCCTTTTCCTCCGCGTCCTCTGCCTGGACTATTCCTCCTACGATTACCGGGATTTTTTGTCCCAGTGGGCCGCCTACTTCCGGGCGCACGGCGGCTTTGCCGCCATCCAAGACCCGGTGGGCAACTATAACGCCCCCTATCTCTACTTCATGGCCCTCATCTCCTATCTGCCCTTTCCCGACCTGTACGCCATCAAGCTCTTCTCCGTCCTCTTCGACGTGCTGCTGGCCTGGGGCGGGCTGCGGCTGGTGAAGGTCCTGCTGCCCGGCAGGGAGGCCCCGCCTCTGACGGCCTTCTGCCTGCTGCTTCTCTTGCCCACGGTGGTGCTTAACGGCGCTTTCTGGGGACAGTGCGACTCCATTTACGGCGCCTTCGTCCTCCACGCCCTGGCCTGCGCCCTGGACGGCCGGCCCGGCTGGTCGGTCTCTCTGCTGGCCGCGGCCTTTTCCTTCAAGCTTCAGACCGTCTTTCTCATCCCCCTCTGGTGCGTGCTCTGGTTTGCCGGACGGGTCAAATTCCGCCACCTGTGCCTCTTCTTCCCCGTCTACGGCCTTACCATCCTCCCCGCCTTCCTGCTGGGCAAGCCGCTGGGCGACATTTTGGGGGTCTACTGGGGGCAGACCTACGCCTATACGGACAAGCTCATGTATAACGCCCCCTCCGTCTTTGCCCTGGTCCCCTACTACGCCCAGGTGGACGTGGATTTCTGGTCCAAAGTCGGCATTGCCGCCGCCTTTTTGCTGGTGCTGGCCCTGCTGGCCCTCCTCTTTTTCCACCGGGACGCCCTTTCCGGGTGGAACATTTTAGCCGCCGGCGTGGTGATGGCCATTGGGGTGCCTTACCTGCTGCCCTATATGCACGAGCGCTACTTTTTCCTGGCCGACTGTCTGACGCTGGCCTGGTTCTGCGTGGACAAGCGCCGGTTTCCCATCTTTTTCCTCACCGCCGCCGCCTCTCTCAGCTCCTACTGCGTGTATCTCCGGCTCAAATATACCCTGGTCCTCTCCTTTTTCGGTCAGACCTGGGTAATGGGGGCGGAATCCCTCCTGCTGCTCTCGGCGCTGGTGCTGGCAGTTTGGACCCTGGCCGCTTCCTTTGCGCAAAAGAAACCCGCTCTTTGACCGGTACGGGGCTGGTGCCATCAACGAACACGCGCCGCGGGGACGATATCATTCCCCGCGGCGCGCTTTTGTCTTGCCGTTTAATTTTCCTTTTCCCGGTCGGCGATGATAAGCTTTTTCAGTCCCTCGATGCCCACCTCAATGGCGGCGGACAGATCGTGACTCTCCGCCTGGTCCAGCCCGGCGGCCTCCCGCTCCTGGTTCCAGATCACGTGGAAGCAGGAGCCGCACCGCACGCCCAGGGCCGCCGCGCAGCAAAAGAGGGCCGCCGACTCCATCTCCGAGGCCAGCACGCCCAGCCGCTTCCACGCCTCCCACTTCTGGAGCAGCTCGTAGGACACCGGCATCCGCTTGGGGTCGTGCTGGCCGTAGAAGGAGTCCTTGCACTGCACCACGCCGGCGTGCCACGGCTTGCCCAGCTCCTTGGCCGCGGCCACCAGGGCCTCCTGTACCTCGTAGTCGGACACGGCGGGGAATTCGATGGGGGCATATTCCCGGCTGGCCCCCTCCATCCGCACCGCGCCGGTGGCGATGACCACGTCGTCGCTCTTCACCTTCAGGGCGATGCCCCCGCAGGTGCCCACCCGGATAAACGTATCCGCCCCCAGATTGTGGAGCTCCTCCATGGCGATGACCGCCGACGGTCCGCCGATGCCGGTGGAGCAGACGCTTACCTTTTCTCCCAACAGGGTACCGGTATAGGTGGTATACTCCCGGTTGGACTGGATTTTCACGGGGTTATCAAAATAAGCCGCGATTTTCTCGCTGCGTCCCGGGTCGCCGGGCAGGATGCAATAGCGCCCCACATCGCCGGGACCGCATTGGATATGAAACTGCAATTCGTGCTGCTGCATACCTGGTCTCACCTCGTATCGCTCAGAATGGCCGGACTTGCGCGCCGCGGGCGCCGTCCGTCTGACCATATTGTAAAATTTTTTATCCAACATTGCAAGGGTTTTATCTACTTCGCCCTATTTGGTTGGAATCTGTAACTTTTTGTGGTTGTACTGCCGGCCCGAATCCGCTACAATGAGGAGGACCCAGCGGACCGGCGGCCATGCCGCCGCCCTATCTTGAATCGAGGTGTTCCATGAAAAAGGCCTTTGTCCTGTGTGCCTCCGCTCTGGTGCTTTGTATCGCGGCGGGTCTGATGCTCCTCATCGGGCAGCATAACCAGGTCTCCCGCGCCGACCGTCCCATCCGCAACACCATGGCGGCCGCCTCCACGGCTGCGGCCCAACCCTCCGCCTCCCCCACGGTCTGTGACGACGACCGCCTTCTGGCTCTGTCCGGCCAGGCGCTGGAGGCCCTGGCCCAACAGGATTTTCAGGCCCTCAGCGGCCTGGTCCACCCCACCCGCGGCGTGACCCTTACCCCCTATTCCACCGTGGACCCGGAGTTTGACCTGTGTTTTCTCCCGGACCAGATCGCCAAAGCCGGCGAGGATACCACCACCTACAACTGGGGCTTTGCCGACGGCCGGGGCTCCCACATCTCCATGACCATCCCCGACTACTTCGACCGCTACGTTTACGACGCTGACTACCGCACCGCTCCCCAGGTCTCCCTGGACCAGGTGATGGCCTCGGGCAACGCTTTGGAAAACGTGTCCGACGTGTTCACCGGCTGCCGCTTTGTGGAATATTATTTCCCCCAGCGCAAGCCGGAAAACAACGGCCTGGACTGGTGCGCCCTCAAGCTGGTCTTTGCCCCCGGAGAGGACGGCTGGTATCTGGTGGGACTCATCCACAGCGAGTGGACCATCTGAACCCTCCTCCCCCCGGCGGCATAGGATGGTGTGTCGGTTCCCAAAGGGGCCGGCCATTTGAGAGAACAAGGGGGAACTCTGATATGAGCTGCTGTGGCCGTACCAGTAACAATGCCGGCAGCCGGAGCTGCTGGAGCGCCGGAAGCTGCGGGCAGTCCGCCTCCGCCGGACGGAGCGAGTCCTGCTGGACCGCCAGCCAGATCGCCACCATCCTGGCCGCTTCCGAGCAGTCCGGCGGCTGCACCTGCGCCCGCCCGGTCTACCTGACGGTGCCCGCCTTCCTGTACGGGAACACCCAGTCCTCCGACAACGACGGCTGCTACACCATCTGCCTGGGCTGATTTTCAGGCGGAGATGCCGCCTCTTCGGAGGCGGCATACTTAGACCTCCTCCCGTTCTCCACGGCCTGCCGGCCTCGCCGGCAGGCCCTTTTTTATCCCTCCATGGCCTCCTCCAGCTTGCGCAGGGCCTTTTTTTCGATGCGGGAGACATACTCGGCTGTGCGCTCAGAGACAAAAGGGATTTTGAAGGGCAAAGCGCAGGGTCAGCCGCCCCCCCTCCTCCAGCACCAGCGTGCAGGGAGCCGGCGGCAGGGTCTCCGGCGCCGGCGGCGGCAGCGCCTTCCCGCGCCGCGCGTAGCAGAGATAGCGGGCCGCGTTGTCCGCCTCCCGCCGGACCCTCACC
>NZ_JACLZC010000065.1 GCF_016901735.1 Pseudoflavonifractor phocaeensis
TCCAAGCAACTTGCTGTCCACAACCGCCGCTCAAACAACTTTCCCATGAGGCCCCTGGGCTGGCTTTCCCCCTCTGAGTTCACTGTCCAATATGTTTGACAAACCTACAGGCTACATATTGACAAGCCGCGCCTTCGTGGTACAATATCCAGTATATCCGTTTCCGCCGGCCTGCGTTGTGGGCCGGCGCTTCCATGCCGCCCCGGCGCGGCGATCCGATTTTGATCAGTTTCTTGACAGAGAGGGAGACGATTTTATATGCCCATTTCCGAAAACGCCAAAGCCGTGCTGGAAAAGCGCTATCTCATCCGGGACGAGAACGGCCAGCCCACTGAGACGGTGGACGGGCTCTTCCACCGTGTGGCAGACGCCATCGCCCAGGCGGACGCGGTCTTTGACGCCGGCGCCGATGTGGCCGCCACCGCACAGTCCTTTTATGAGATGATGACCGGGCTGGAGTTTTTGCCCAACTCCCCCACCCTCATGAACGCCGGCCGGCCTCTGGGCCAGCTCTCGGCCTGCTTTGTCCTCCCCGTGGGCGACTCCATGGAGGAAATCTTTGACGCCATCAAAAACGCCGCCCTGATCCACAAATCCGGCGGCGGCACCGGCTTTTCCTTCTCCCGCCTTCGCTCCCGGGGCTCCACCGTCAACTCCACCGGCGGCGTGGCCTCCGGCCCCATTTCCTTCATGAAGGTCTTTAACGCCGCCACCGAGGCCGTCAAGCAGGGCGGCACCCGCCGGGGCGCCAATATGGGCATCCTCCGGGTGGATCACCCCGACATCATGGACTTCATTACCTGTAAGAATGATACCCGCGAAATCACCAATTTCAACCTCTCGGTGGGAATCACCGAGGCCTTTATGCAGGCTGTGGAGCAGAACACCGACTATCCTCTGGTGGACCCCGCCAGCCGGCAGATCACCGGCCGGCTCAGCGCCCGCAAGGTCTTTGAGGCCATCATTCAGTCCGCCTGGCAGACCGGCGAGCCGGGCATCATCTTCCTGGACCGCCTCAACCGGGACAACCCCGTCCCTTCCCTGGGGGAGATCGAGTCCACCAACCCCTGCGGCGAGCAGCCCCTGCTGCCCTACGAGGCCTGCAACCTGGGCTCCATCAATCTGGTCCGCCATCTGAAAAAGACCGATTCCGGCTGGGCGCTGGACCGGGACAAGCTCTCCGACACCGTCCGTAAGGCGGTCCATTTCCTGGACAACGTCATTGAGGTCAACAAGTACCCCCTCCCCGAAATCGACCAGATGACCCGCTCCACCCGCAAGATCGGCCTGGGCGTCATGGGCTTTGCCGATATGCTCCTCTACCTGGGCATTCCCTACAACAGCGAGGCGGGCGTGGAGATGGGACGCACCGTCATGGAGCTGGTGGAGTCGGTGGGCCACCAGGCCAGCCAGGCCCTGGCCGCTCAGCGTGGCGCCTTCCCCTGCTTTGACCAGAGCGTTTTCCGCGACGCCGCTCCCCTGCGCAACGCCACCGTCACCACCATTGCCCCCACCGGCACCCTGTCCATCATCGCCGGCGTCTCCTCCGGCGTGGAGCCGGTCTTTGCCTACGCCTATATCCGCAATGTCATGGACAATACCCACCTCATCGAGGCCAACGGCATTTTGAAGGACGTCCTGGTCAGCCGCGGCCTGTATTCCGAGGCCCTCATGCAGCAGATCGTGGAGCAGGGCTCTCTGGCCCACATCGCCGGCATCCCCGAGGACATCCGCCGGGTCTTTGTCTGCGCCCACGACGTCTCCCCCGTGTGGCATGTGAAGATGCAGGCCGCGTTCCAGACCTACACCGACAACGCCGTGTCCAAAACAGTGAATTTCCCCAACTCCGCCACCCAGGACGACGTGCGGGAGGTCTACGAGCTGGCCTACCGGCTGGGCTGTAAGGGCACCACCATTTACCGGGACGGCTCCCGCCAGGAGCAGGTGCTCAACATCGGCAAGGTCAACGACGGCCGCGCCGCCCAGCCGCAGCCCCAGGAGGACTCCCCCCTGTGCGACGCCTGCCAGAGCAACCAGCCCGGCTACGGCACCATTTTGCCCCGTCCCCGTCCGGAGATCACCACCGGCTTTACCGAAAAGGTGAAGATCGGCTGCGGCAATCTGTATATCACCGTCAATTACGACGAAAACGGCATTTGTGAGGTCTTTACCAACACCGGCCGGGCCGGCGGCTGTCCCAGCCAGAGCGAGGCCACCGCCCGCCTGGTCTCGGTGGGTATCCGGGCCGGTATGGACCCCAAGGAGATCATCCAGCAGCTCAAGGGCATCCGCTGTCCCTCCTGTCTGCGTCAGCCGGGCGTCCCCGTTACCTCCTGCCCCGACGCCATCGCCAAGGCCCTGGAAAAGGTCCAGAAGGCCGCCAGCAACGGCACCCTGCCCGCCCCCATCGGCTCCGTCACCACCACGGCCCCCGCCGTCTCCACCGCTTCCGCCTGTAAAGCGCCGGTGATGGCCGATATGACCCCCGCCCAGGCCAAGCTGGCCAAGTTCTGCCCCGAGTGCGGCTCCCGGCTGGAGCACGAGGGCGGCTGCGTCACCTGCCGCGAGTGCGGCTACTCCAAGTGCGGCTAACCTCCTTTCTTCCGCCTACTTTCTTTCGAGAAAGAAAGTAGGCAAAGAAAGCTTCCATCTGCCCCCGGACCTGCGGTCCGGGGGCTTCCTGTTCCCTCCACCCGCTGTAAAAGCTGTAAAAGCAACGTAGGTGAAACGCGGTGCAGGAAACGTCAACGTGCCTGCATGGAAGCGGGCGACCACAAGGGTCGCCCCTACGGGGTGGGAGTGGATTGCATTTTTTATCTCTAACAGACAAAAAAATCGCCGTCAGACCGGAAACCAAGTGTCTGACGGCGATTCTTATACATCTTCCAGCGCACGGTCCATTCGGACCAGAAGGCGGAGCAGATCCGCTTGCTCCTCCTTGGAGAATCCTTGCAGCATATTCTCCTCCAGCTGAAGCATGGACTGCCGGCTTTCCACGGCGGCCTCCTGTCCCTTTGGCGTCAGGGTCAGCTTTTTGACCCGGTTGTCCCGGGGGTCCACCTGCCGTTGGATGCAGCCATCCCGTTCCAGCTTCTTCAGGTGCTCCCCCACCGAGGCCCCGGAGAGCCGCAGCGCCGTCCCCAGCTCACACTGGGACTGTTCCCCCTCCTCCAGGAGATAGGTCAGAATCAGACGCTGCCCCAGAGAATAGCGGCTTGCCGGACGGGACCGGCGCATATTCTGCCACAAGCGCCGGTCCATGCAGGCCAGCTGATAGAAGAGACTGTCCACCATCCGTCCTGTGTCCGTGAGATGGGTGGGGTTCCCGTTCATAGCCGTCACTCCAGCTCGAACGCGCCGGTATAGAGCTGATAATACTTGCCCTTCTTGGCAATCAGCTCGTCGTGGCTGCCCCGTTCGATGATGTGGCCCAGCTCAAGCACCATGATAACGTCGGAGTTCTGCACGGTGGACAGCCGGTGGGCAATGACGAAAACGGTACGTCCCGTCATCAGGGCGTCCATGCCCCGCTGCACGATAGCTTCGGTACGGGTGTCGATGGAGGAGGTGGCCTCATCCAGGATCATGACCGGCGGGTCGGCCACGGCGGCCCGGGCGATGCTCAGCAGCTGACGCTGGCCCTGGGAAAGGCTGCTGCCGTCTCCGTCGATGACGGTCTGGTAGCCGTCGGGCAGACGGCGGATGAAGTCGTCGGCGTTGGCCAGGGTGGCGGCGGCGATACACTCCTCGTCGGTGGCGTCCAGACGGCCATAGCGGATGTTGTCCATGATGGTGCCGGTGAAGAGGTTGGTATCCTGGAGCACCACGCCCAGAGAGCGGCGGAGATCCGATTTTTTGATCTTGTTGATGTTGATGCCGTCATAGCGGATCTTGCCGTCGGCAATGTCATAAAAGCGGTTGATGAGGTTGGTAATGGTGGTCTTGCCCGCGCCGGTGGCGCCCACGAAGGCCACCTTCTGGCCGGGCTCGGCGTAAAGGGTGATGTCGTGGAGGACGATCTTGTCCGGGTTGTAGCCAAAGTCCACATCCACCAGGCGCACGTCGCCGGTCAGACGGGTATAGGTGATGGTGCCGTCCCCATGGGGGTGCTTCCACGCCCACAGGTTGGTGCGCTCCTCGGTCTCCTCCAGTTCGCCGGTCTCCTTGTTGTACTTGGCGTTGACCAGGGTCACATAGCCGTTGTCGGTCTCCGGCTCCTCGTCCATGAGCTTGAAAATACGGCCGGCGCCCGCCAGGGCCATGACCACCGAGTTGAGCTGCATGGAGATCTGGTTGATGGGCATGATGAAGCTGCGCAGCAGCAGCAGGAAGGAGGAGATCACGCCCAGGGTGATGGTACCGCCCACGCCGCACAGGGCCATGGTGCCGCCCAGCACGGCGATGATCACATAGAGCAGGTTGCCGATGTTGGCCATGATGGGCATGAGCATATTGGAGAAGCGGTTGGCCTGGGTGGCGTTGTGGCACAGCTCGTCGTTGAGCTTGTCAAAGCCCTCCTTGGCCTTTTCCTCGTGGCAGAATACCTTGATGACCTTCTGTCCGTGGATCATTTCCTCAATATAGCCGTCCACCTCGCCCATGGAGATCTGCTGCTTGATGAAGAAGTGACCCGACTGGCCGGTGAGATACTTGGTGACGTTGAGCATCAGCGCCACGCCGATGAGCACCAGAATGGTCAGCCAGATGTTGGTGAAAATCATGGCGCACAGCACCGCCACCACCGTCACCGCCGAGTTGAATACCTGGGGAATACTCTGGGAGAGCATCTGACGCAGGGTGTCGATGTCGTTGGTGTAGTAGCTCATGATGTCGCCGTTGGTGTGGGTGTCAAAATAGCGGATGGGCAGCTGCTCCATGTGGGCGAACATTTCGTCACGGATGTCCCGCTGGGCCTGCTGGGAGATGTCCACCATCAGGCGCTGGTAGCAGAGGTTGCACACCACGCCCAAGGCGTAAATACAGCCCATGCCCATCAGGGCCCGGATCAGGTTGCTGAAATCGGGGTTGGCCATCTGGAGCAGCGGGGTGATGTAATCGTCGATCAGGCTGCGGATAAAGACCGAGCCCATGACGCCGGCGGCGGCGCTGATGATGATGCACACGATGACCGCCACAAAGCGGAGCTTGTTGCGTCCCACCACATAGCCCAGCAGGCGGCGGATGACTTTGCCGATCCCGGGCTGGACCAGATTTTTACGGGGTTCCTTGTTAGGCGTCATGCTCGCTGCCTCCCTTCTGCTGAGATTCGTATACTTCGCGGTAGATCTGGTTGCTCTTGAGGAGCTCTTCGTGGGTACCCACGGCGTCGATCCGGCCGCCGTCCATCACCACGATCTTGTCCGCGTCCTGCACCGAGGAGACACGCTGGGCAATGATGATCTTGGTGGTGTCGGGGATCTCCTCCAGGAAGGCCTGACGGATGAGGGCGTCGGTCTTGGTGTCCACCGCGGAGGTGGAGTCGTCCAGGATGAGGATCTTGGGCTTTTTCAGCAGGGCGCGGGCAATACAAAGGCGCTGCTTCTGTCCGCCGGAGACGTTGGTGCCTCCCTGCTCGATGTAGGTGTCATACTTTTTGGGAAAACGCTGGATGAACTCGTCGGCCTGGGCCAACTGGCAGGCCCGGATCAGCTCCTCGTCGCTGGCGTGCTCATTGCCCCAGCGGAGGTTTTCCTTAATGGTGCCGGAGAAGAGTTCGTTCTTCTGGAGCACCATGGCCACCTCGTTGCGCAGGTCCTCCAGGCCGTACGCCCGCACGTCCTTGCCGCCCACCAGCAGCTGACCGCAGGTCACGTCGTACAGACGGGGGATGAGCTGCACCAGGGAGCTCTTGGCCGCGCCGGTGCCGCCGATGATGCCCACCGTCTCGCCGGAGGCGATCTCCAGATTCACGTCCCGCAGGGCCAGCTTGTTGGGGTCCTTGGCGTAGCTGAAGCTCACGTCCCGGAAGGAGATGCTGCCGTCCGCCACCTCGTGGACCGGATCTTCCGGGTCCCGGATGTCGGGCTGCTCCAGCATCAGCTCCACGATACGCTCGGTGGAGGACTTGGCCATGGTCACCATGACAAAGACCATGGAGAGCATCATCAGGTTCATCAGGATCTGCATGGCGTAGGAGATCATGGTGGTCAGCTGGCCGGTGGTCATGCTGCCCGCCACGATGAAGTTGGCGGCAAACCAGGAAATGCAGATCATGCAGGAATAGATGGCAAACTGCATGGTGGGGGCGTTGAAGGCCACCATTTTTTCGGCGCGGGTGAAGTTCTTATAAATGTCCTGGGACACCTTGTCGAACTTCTCCACCTCGTGGTCCTCCCGGACATAGGACTTGACCACCCGAATGCCCCGCAGGTTCTCCTGGACCACGCTGTTGAGCTTATCGTAAATGCGAAAAACCTTTTCAAAAACGGGATGTACATGGGTGGCGATGTAAAAGAGGACAAAGCCCACGATCACAATGCCCACCAGGAACACGCTGGCCAGGGTGGGCTGGAGCAGGAAGGCCATGACCAGAGAGGCCACCATCATCACCGGGGCGCGCACGGCGATGCGGACCAGCATCTGATAGGCGTTCTGCACGTTGGTCACGTCGGTGGTGAGCCGGGTAACGATACTGGCGGTGGAAAACTTGTCGATGTTGGAAAAGGAGTATTCCTGCACCTTATAATACATATCGTGGCGCAGGTTGCGGGCAAAGCCGGCCGAGGCGATGGCCGCGAAATGGCCGGAGCAGCCGCCGAAGATCAGGGATAAAATCGCGCTGACCGCCAGCAGGGCGCCATAGTACCAGATGGCGGACATACTGCCGCCGTCAATGCCCTTATCCATCAGCTCCGCGATGAGCACCGGGATGATGACCTCCATCACCACCTCCAGCGTGACGAAAAGAGGGGCCAACAGCGATTCCTTCCTGAACTCTCGGATGCTTTTTGACAACAATTTGATCATAGGCAATCCCATCCTTCAATCATTAGAATGTTGCCAAAGCAACAGTATCCGTATTATCATCCCCCTACCATGGCAGGCAGGGGGCGCACGGCAATTTGTTGCTTAGGCAAGTATTATTATAGCACAACCAGTTGATAAGTCAACAGCCTGCTTCCCCTTCCTTTGGCGTCATTCTTGACAAAAAGTAGCGGGGGCGATAAAATTTATCTGGGCGTGTTGCCTTTTTCCTATTTTTTTATAAGGGGGCGTTTTGCTATGGACCCTTCTCACTTCCCTCCTCCGGAATCTCTGCCCGACTCCATGCTGGAGCGCGCCCCCTTCGCACACCTTTTTTCCGTCATCCACCGCCAGTCCAGCATCGCCATGACCCGGCGGCTGCGGGAATCAGGGGTCACATTCGGCCAGTTTTTCTCCATCCGCTATATTTTCGAGCATGAGGGCTGCTCTCAGGAACAGCTCTCCCACCGGCTGCGGATGGACAAGGGCGCGGTGGCCCGTACCGTCCACGCCCTGGAAGAGGACGGCTATGTCCAGCGCCTCCCCGACCCGGCCGACCGCCGGCGGGTGATCCTCTCCCTCACCGAGCGGGGCAAGGAGCAATACCGCACCATCGTGCGCATCAGCGACGAGTGGGAGGATGTACTCCTCCGCGACCTCTCCCCCGAGGAGCGGCAGGAGCTGCGCCGCCTCCTGATCAAAGTCGTCCACACCCTCAATTAACGCAAAGACCGCGAACGGGAAATAACTCCTGTTCGCGGTCTTTCTTCTGCTCTAAAGGCGGTTGAGGGCGGCCTGGTACTCCTCCGCCGGCCAAGTCCGGCCGGCGGCCAGCGCCTGGGCGTATTCTTCCAGCGCCGCGTCCCGGAGCCGTTCCGCCTCCCGGGTCCAGGCCTGGAACTCCTCCCGGCTCATGGTCTTTTTCAGTACCCGGGCATAGTATTTTTTATACGCCCGCTGGTGGAGTTTCCACACCTCGTTGTCCTTGACTTTATGTCCGAAGCTGGTGCGGGCCCCCACCTCCCGGCAGGTCTTGCCCTCCTCCCCCGGCGCGGGACCGGCGCAGTATTCAAACCCGGTCCCCCGCTCCTTCAAAAACCACCGGCCGCAGTTGCGGCAGCGCTTGGGGCTGCTGCCGTAGGTCAGGGCCTTGCCCAGCTCCAGCACGATCAAGTGGGACAGGCGCTGGAAGGTAACCTCCTCCTCCAGCGCGCCGCCGTCCGTCCGGACGTAGCGCACCCACACCTGAGGCAGAACGGCAGGCTGGGGAAAGTCTGTCCGCTCCCCCGTGAGGAAGGGGACCACCGCCTCCTCCAGCCAGCGGAGATCCTCCGCCAAGGCCAGATAGCCCTCCCGGTTAGCAAAAAAGCCCTCGCCGTGAGACTGAAAGGGGGGTGGGTCAATGTCCTTTCGTTTGGCCAGCAGACCATAGAGGGGCATCTCCCGCAGCAGGGCGTTGGCCCGGCGGGAGGCGGTCCGGTAGCCCATGCGGTCCCGCCGCTGGAAGGCCTCCTCCAGCGCCTTGGCGCAGGAGAGGTACTCTCCACGGTCGGCGTTGAGCCAATCGGTGGTAAGTCCGCCCAGCGGGCAGGACTGCCCTTCCAGCGTGCAGGCGTCTCCCCGGAACCAGACTGAAAAGGTAAAAAATGCCTCCTCTGTGTGCATCATGCCTGGTATCCCCCTTTTTTCCCTTTATTTTTCATACATTATAACCGAAACAAAGGGAAATGACAAGGGCCGCTTTTTCCTTACTCCACCACCTCGCCGGTGAGCACCGTCCTGGCCTCCACGGCCAGCTGATCGTCAGCCACGTCCACGGTGAGGGTATCGCCGGGCTGGACCTGGCCGCCGATGATCTGGCGGCTGATGAGGGTCTCCACGGTATGCTGGAGGTAGCGGCGCAGAGGACGAGCGCCGTAAATGGGGTCGTAAGCCGCGTCGATGATGAACTGCTTGGCGGCGTCGGTGAGCTCCACGGTGAGTTGCTTTTCGGACAGGCGGCGGTTCAGGTCGTCCACCATCAGGTCGATGATGTGGGTAATGTTTCCCTTGGTCAGGGGCTTGTAGAACACGATCTCGTCCAGACGGTTGAGGAATTCCGGACGGAAGGAGTGCTTGAGCAGGTCGTTGACCTGATCCCGGGCGCTCTGGCTGATCTCGCCGTCGGGCTGGATGCCGTCCAGCAGGAACTGGGAGCCCAGGTTGGAGGTCAGGATGATGATGGTATTCTTGAAATCCACCGTTCTTCCTTGACTGTCCGTAATACGTCCGTCATCCAATACTTGCAGTAGTACATTGAACACATCCGGATGGGCCTTTTCCACCTCGTCGAAGAGGATGACCGAATAGGGCTTGCGGCGCACCGCCTCGGTGAGCTGACCGCCCTCCTCATAGCCCACATATCCCGGAGGGGCGCCGATGAGGCGGGAGACGGAGAATTTCTCCATATACTCGCTCATGTCGATGCGGACCATGTTCTTCTCGCTGTCGAAGAGGGCTTCGGCCAGGGCCTTGGCCAGCTCGGTCTTGCCCACGCCGGTGGGGCCCAGGAAGAGGAAGGAGCCAATGGGACGGTCCGGGTCGGCAATGCCGGCGCGGCTGCGGAGGATGGACTCGGACACCAGGCGGACCGCCTCGTCCTGACCCACCACCCGCTGGTGGAGGATGTCCTCCAGGTGGAGGAGCTTCTCCCGCTCCCCCTCCATGAGCTTGGACACGGGAATGCCGGTCCAGCGCTGGATGATGCGGGCGATCTCCTCTTCGGTGACCTTGTCCCGCAGGAGGGAATCCTCCTTGCTCTGCTGGGCCAGGGCCTCCTCCGCCTCCAGGGCCTGCTTCAGCTCGGGGATGCGGCCGTATTGCAGCTCGGCGGCCCGGTCCAGATCGTATTTGCGCTGGGCCTCCTCCAGCTGGGCGTTGGCCTCCTCCAGCTCCTGGCGCAGCTGCTGTACCTTGCCGATGGCCCCTTTTTCGTTCTCCCAGCGGGCTTTTTGGGCCTTAAACCCCTCCCGCAGGTCGGAAAGCTCCTTTTGAATCTCGCTCAGATGCTCCTGGGACAGGGCGTCGTCCTCCTTTTTGAGGGCGGCTTCCTCGATCTCCAGCTGGATGATCTTGCGCTGGATCACGTCCAGCTCGGTGGGCATGGAGTCAATCTCGGTGCGGATCATGGCGCAGGCCTCGTCGATGAGGTCGATGGCCTTGTCGGGCAGGAACCGGTCGGTGATATAGCGGTTGGACAGGGATGCGGCGGCGATGATGGCCCCGTCGGTGATTTTCACGCCGTGGAACACCTGATAGCGCTCTTTCAGGCCGCGGAGGATGGCCACCGTGTCCTCCACGGTGGGCTCCCGCACCATGACGGTCTGGAACCGGCGCTCCAAGGCGGCGTCCTTTTCGATATACTGGCGGTATTCATTGAGGGTGGTGGCGCCGATGCAGTGGAGCTCACCCCGGGCCAGCATGGGTTTCAGGAGGTTGCCGGCGTCCATGGCGCCCTCGGTCTTGCCCGCGCCCACGATGGTGTGCAGCTCATCGATGAACAGGATGATGCGGCCCTCGGACTTCTTCACCTCGTTGAGGACGGCTTTCAGCCGCTCCTCAAACTCGCCCCGGTACTTGGCGCCGGCGATGAGGGCGCCCATATCCAGGGCAAAAATGGTCTTGTCCTTCAGAGAGCCGGGCACGTCGCCCTTGACGATGCGCTGGGCCAGGCCCTCGGCAATGGCGGTCTTGCCCACGCCGGGCTCGCCGATGAGGACGGGATTATTTTTGCTCTTGCGGGACAGGATGCGGATGACGTTGCGGATCTCGTCATCCCGGCCGATGACCGGGTCCAGCTTATTCTGCCGGGCCCGCTCCACCAGATCGGTACCGTACTTTTTCAGGGCGTCGTAGGTCTCCTCCGGGTTGTCGGAGGTGACCCGCTGGTTGCCCCGGACGGCGGACAGGGCCTGGAGCAGCCCCTCCTTGGTGACGTTGTAGGTGCGGAACAGGTTTTTCAGCGCCGGATTGGCGCACTCCACCAGGGCCAGCAGCAGATGCTCCACCGAGACATATTCATCCTTCATGGAGGCGGCGATGGCCTCGGCCTGGTTGAACAGTTTGTCCACATCCTGGGCCACATAGACCTTGTCCATCTCCCGGCCGGAACCGGAGACCCGGGGAAGCTTTTCCACCTCGGCCTGGACGGCGGCCTGGAAGCTGGGGACGGTCAGGCCCAGCTTGGCCAGGAGCTGGGGCACCAGCCCCTGCTCGGCGGTGAGAAGGGCAAGGAGGATGTGGGGCTGTTCGATCTGCTGGTTGCCGTACTCCACCGCCAGGCTCTGGGCGCTGCGGATGGCTTCCAGGGATTTTTGAGTATATTTCTGCGCGTTCATGGCGCGTTCACTTCCTTTCTCAAAAGAAACGGCATTGTTTATATCCGACCTAACAGATAGTCGGTGGTAACATGGTAAAAGTCAGCCAGTGTGATGAGATGCTGCAAGGGTAAATCACGTTTTCCCGTTTCATAAGTGCTGTATACCCGCTGGTCGATTCCAAGGATTTCGGCCACCTGCCGTTGTGTCAGGTCGCTGTCCTCTCTCAAATCGCGTAGACGTGGCAAATACATGTCAATCACCTCGTCTGCATTGTATGCTACTATCATATGATAGTGTTGCTTTTACTATCATACGATGGTAAAATAACAAGAGAGGTGATGTTTATGAAAACCACGCGCTACTACATGGTGGAAGCGGAAGTATGCGGGACCTGTATCCACTGCCATCAGCACTACGTCCTGAGTATGGGGCAACGCTTTTCGCCCCTTTGGTATGGACACTGCGGACGCCGCGGAATGCGCCACCCGCAGCCGGACGACCGCTGCCCCCACTACGCCAAGCGGGAAAAGGAGCCGGCCAGCAAGGACTGACCGGCTCCTCCATGCGCCGTTTACTCGATGGCGATCCGCTTGGTCTCAGGCACGGCGGGCTTGGCCTTGGGCAGGCTCAGCTCCAGGATGCCGTTCTTGTAGGCGGCGGTGATGCCGCTCTCGTCAATACCGGAGACATCAAAGCTGCGGCTGAAAGAGCCGTAGCGGCGCTCCCGGCGGATATACTGGCCCTTGCTGTCCTGCTGGTCCTTGTCCTCGCTGTGCTCGGCGTGGATGGTCAGGATATTGTCCTTCAGCTCCAGATGGATATCCTCCTTCTGGAAGCCGGGGAGCTCGCATTCTAAGAGGAAGCTCTCCCCGTTGTCCCGGATGTCAGTGCGGAAGGCGGGGACGCTGGAGTTGTTCTCGCCGAAGAACTTGCGCTGGAAGTTATCAAAAGCATCGAAAAAGTTGTCGTCACTGCGCTCAAAGGGAAGCATACCAAACATAAATAAAATCTCCTTTCAAAGGTCGAGGGTTTGTGAACAGATTAGCAGTCCAGGTTTTCTTTTGCTATTTCTTTGTCTGCGTCACGGAAACCATCCTCTTTCCGAGGCCCTTCCGGACCTCTTTCTCTGTTTCGTTGCCCTTAGTATAGCGTCTGTTTGTGAACAAACATAGCGTTAATTATGTCTAAATTGTAAACATTAGCACTCTCTATTTGAGAGTGCTAATTCTTTTCGGGCATACGGTGGTTTACTTCCCGTGAAAAACGCGGTATACTATCCTCCGCCGCGCGCTGCGCAGTCTGATATATATTATTAAGGAAGGGAGCCGATCCTATGCCCCGCCGCGCCAACGATCTGGGCCGCGACCCTGTCTTTCCTCTGGTCCTCCGCCTGGCCATTCCCACCATGCTGGCTCAGCTGGTCAACGTGCTTTACAGCATCGTGGACCGCATTTACATCGGAAATATCCCGGACATCGGCAGCCTGGCTCTGGCGGGCGTGGGGGTTTGCGGTCCCATTGTGACCCTGCTCTCCTCCTTTGCCACCCTGGTGGGGCTGGGCGGGTCGCCCATTATGGCCATGCGCATGGGCGAGGGACGGATGAGGCAGGCAAGCCGTATCCTCAACACCTGCTTTCTCATGCTGTGCGTTTTGTCTTTGGTGCTCACCGGCCTCTTTCTGCTGACCAAGGACCGGCTGCTCTTGTGGTTCGGCGCCAGTGAGAGCACCTTTCCCTACGCCAATACCTATCTGACCATCTACACCGCCGGCACCTTCTTTGCCCTCATGGCCAACGGCATGAACAGCTTCCTCATCTGTCAGGGCTATTCCGGCCTGGGCATGGCTACGGTGATGCTGGGCGCGGCGCTCAATATCGTGCTGGACCCGGTCTTTATCTTCGGCCTGGAGCTGGGGGTGGCCGGCGCGGCGCTGGCCACGGTCCTCTCCCAGGTGGCCTCCTGCGCCTTTGTGCTGCTGGCCCTCCGGCGCAAAAAAATGCCGGTGCCGCTGGGTCTGCGGGGCTTTCGGTGGCGCATCGTCCGCCGGGTGCTGGCCTTCGGCCTCTCCCCCTTCCTCATTATCGCCACCGACAGCATCCTGCTCATTCTCCTCAATACCGTGCTCCAGCGCTACGGCGGGCCCGGCCTGGGGGATACTCTGGTGACCTGCGCCACCATCGTCCAGAGCTATATGCTCCTCATTACCATGCCCATGGGCGGCATGACCCTGGGCACCCAGCCGGTGGTCAGCTTCAACTACGGCGCCGGACACCCACAACGCATCAAGGCCGCCATGAAGGCCATTGTGGGTCTGTGCCTGGCCTTTTGCGGGGTGATGCTGGTCTTTACCCACACCCTCTCCCCCCTCTTTGTCCGTCTCTTTACCAGCGACGCCGACCTGGCCGGACGCTCAGTCTCCTATATCAAGATCTTTACCGCCATGATCCTTCCCCTGGCGGTCCAGTATCCCCTGGTGGATGAAATCACCGCCCTGGGTCATCTGCGCCTGGCGCTTTTCTGCTCTCTGTTCCGAAAAAGCCTCTATTTCGCCGCCCTTCTCCTGCTTCCGGCCCTCTTTACCGCCCCGGCCACCTTCTTTGCCGAACCCGTCGCCGACCTGCTGGCCGCCTGCGTCACCACCGCGCTCTTTCTGCGCGCCTTCCCCCGCATCCTGCTGGAATGTGAAGGTCACGCTTCCCACCCCCTGTTATAGGACTGGGGTGAAAATATGACGGGGAAATATCTGATAGATTATCGGATACCCCGTTGCTCCCCCCTCCTTTTTATGCTATAATATTTCCAATTGGAGCGCTTCCTTCCCCTATCCGGCATAGTTGGAAAATTCCGACTGTGCCCGCATCCAAATCCAATTGTATATGGAGGTAGCATTATGCGTAAACAAAAACTCATTGCCGGTCTCCTGACAGCCGCGATGCTGTTTGGACTGCTCCCCGGCGCGCTGGCTGCGGCCCCAGACAACGTCAAGTCCACCGATCAGGCCAAGAGCGAACTGGGCGTTGATCTGCAAAAGTCTGCCGGCAGCTTTAACACCGATTGGGAAACCTCGGTCAAGCTGAGCATCTCCGCTCCCCTCAGTGAGACTCCGGTGGCGGTGGAGTTCGTGGTGGATACCACCACCAGTCTTTTCTCCGACGGCCAGCAGTCCCTGCTGGAGGCCTGGACCAAGACCATCTATGACTCCATGGCCGACAAGAACGTCAGCGTTGGCATCACCATCTTCGGCAGCGAGGCCAAGACCATCTTCCCCCTGACGGAACTGACCGCCGGCATGGACATGGACTATGATTACGCGGATCTGGCCTGGCTGACCGCCCACAACGGCACCAACGTCCAGGCCGGTATCGAAGCCGGTCTGGCTGACCTGACCAGCTCCTCCGCGGCCACCGACAACCGCTACCTGGTTCTCATCACCGACGGCGGCTCCTACTGGTGGATGGACGGCGATACCGCGGTCAACAACACCGCCAACGGCGCCCCCATGGGCAACTCCGACGCCGCTGAAATGGCCAAGGCTGACCCCGACTTCCAGCTCCATAGCCTGAAAGAGCTGCAGGAAGCCGACCTCACCTCCGGCGTTACCGCTTACACCAGCGACGCCAGTGAGCCTCTGCTTGACATCCTGGACCAGATTAAGACCAACGGCGATTACACCAACTTTGAAAAGGGCGTCGCCTTTGCCGCCAAAGCGGTGGACGAGGTTGTCGATGCCGACGTCAAGCTCATCACTGTGGGCTATGACTACTATAAGGACGACAAGGACGACACTTCTCTCAGCGCTCTGACCAAGCTGGCCGGTGAATTCATCGAATATGCGGCCGATAACTCCAAGTACGTCGCAATGCCCACCAGCCTGGAGACCACCGCCAATGAGCTGGACGGCATCATGTCCAACATTTACGGCGGTTCTGTCAACGTGGTTATTCCCGCCGGCAGCGTCATCACCGATGAGATCGGCCACAGCGCTCCCGGCGCCAGCGAGTCCTATAACTTCGACGTGGTGAAAGAAAACGCCTTTACCCTGTATTTCCAGGATGAAGGCGCCATCTCCGCCTATCTGGACGAGCATAACCACGCCTCCTTCCGTCACACCGACGGTTCCGTCTCCGAGCTCCAGTATTATCCCGCCACCAACGAGAACGACACCGAGTACTTCACCCTGACTCTGGGCCGTGACGTGGTGCGCAGCAACCGTGTGGACCTGTCCTACACCGCTGTGCTGTCTACCCGTGACACCTCCGAAGGCTCCCATGTGGTGGAGCCCAACCTGGACGCCTGGGTCACCCTGGCTGATCCCAAGGACGGCTCCCTTACCGAGGACTCCTATCTCTTCCCCGATCCCGAGATGACTTACCGGTATCATTACGGTCACGAGGGTCCTGGCGGCGGCGGCGACGTCACCATCGATGATGATGAAACGCCTCTGGGTCCGTCGCTGAATACCAGCGACCACTACGCCTACATCATCGGTCGTGACGACGGCTACGTCCATCCCGAGGCCAACATCACCCGTGCTGAGGTTGCCACCATCTTCTTCCGTATGCTCACCGATGACTCCCGTTCTCAGCTTTGGAAGTCCTCCAACAGCTATCCCGACGTGGAGCCCACCGACTGGTACAACAACGCTATTTCTACCCTGACCTATTCCGGCACCCTGACCGGTACCCCCGAAGGCGTCTTTAAGCCGGATAACGACATCACCCGCGCCGAGTTCGCCACCATCGCCGTCCGCTTCTTCGGCGGCGAGTACGAAGGCGAGGACCTCTTCCCCGACATTGCCGGCCACTGGGCTAACAAGTACATCAACTTGGCCGCCACTCTGGGCCTGGTCAACGGCAAGGGCGACGGCACCTTCGATCCCGACGCTCCCATCACCCGTGCCGAGGCCATGACCATTGTGAACCGTACCCTGGGTCGCTGTGCCGACGCCGATCACCTGTTGGACGGCATGATTACCTGGCCCGATAACAAGGATACCAGCGCTTGGTACTACGCCGATGTTCAGGAAGCCACCAACTCCCACGACATGGACATCATTACGGTGGACAACCAGCAGATCGAGTCTTGGACTGAGCTCCTGCCCGTCCGCGATTGGGCTGCCCTGGAGCGTGAGTGGTCCACCAACAACTCCTCCGATAACCCCGGCGACGTGCTTCCCGAGACGGTTGATCCCACTGCCGGTATGTAATTCCCTTCTTTCGCTCCAAGTAAAGGACGGCCCCCAGGTATATGACCTGGGGGCCGTTTTTTATCCCATTTTATAGGGGTATACAGAGGCCAGCAAGGACCTCAAAGCTATGGCGTGTGTTCCCATACCGCTCCCCTTCTCCCCTCTTACAGCGCCTCTACTCAGGTGGAGACAGCGTTCTCTTTTTCCACATCACACAGCCCAGCACCTGACGGCGGGCAGAGAAAAGATAGAGACGCCGGTCCCGAAATGGGGCCGGCGGCTCCGCCGTTTACCGGCTCTCAGCCTGCCTTACGGCAGCTCCGCTGTTCAGCCGATCTTGCTGTAATTGTAGAGCATCTGGGCCACTTCCGCACGGGTCGCGCTGCCCTGCGGGTCAAGCACGTTGTTCCCCTTCCCGGAGATCACGCCGTTGGACACCGCCCAGCGCACGCCCGCGGACGCCCACTCGGACACCTGATCCGCGTCGCTGAAGCTCAGCGCCTCCTCGCTCACCTCGGGGCTTC